>CAZRIB010000020.1:0-18991 GCA_964600035.1 uncultured Ardenticatenaceae bacterium
ATAACGGAAGTGGCTTTAACGTAGAAGAAGCATTTAGTTCAGAATCCAAGACAATAGGGTTGGTTTCCTTACAAGAACGCATTGAAATGTTGGGAGGTACCCTAAGCATTCAAAGTAATATGGGGCAGGGAACCCGCGCAGAATTTACAATTCCGATTGAGCCTGAATATTCATAAAGAAGATCAACGTATAATTTTTTTCGAAAGAAAATTGTTGCAATATCAAATTGAAGCAAGTGGTAATGATTTAAGTACCACTCTCCTATTGATAATTACACCTTGTACATTTATTCTCTTAATTAAGTTGTATAAGGTTTTGTAATGCAAGTAAATTTTACTCAAGGAGGTAAAGGCACAATGTTGTTCTTGCATCGTGAAGAGGGTCAGGGTTTGGTTGAATACGCTCTCGTACTCGTCCTGGTTGCTGTGGTAGTTATTGCTATCCTGACAGTTCTTGGCCCGCAAATCGGTAACGTGTTCAGTCGTATTACCAACGCATTAGGTTAATTATTTATTGATTTAAGAAATTAGTTTTTTATTTGAAAAAAGCTCTATCGGAAGATAGAGCTTTTTCTTTTTAAGTAAATAGTTTGGGACGTGACTGAATTTTGGTAGTATCTTCTCCTATTGACATTGTTTTGGTTCAGGGTATGATGAATAAAAATGGTTGAGATCGTATAGTCTCTGTTTTCATGTTGAAATTAATGCTGGAATATTTAACGCTTAATACTTTAAAGTCCTCATTTCGTGTTCAGAGAATAAATACTGGGCGCGTTCAAAACCCCCTTTTGTGAAAATTTAAGTTTTTGGAAGAACAATGGCAGAAAATATCCGTGTTTTGATAGTTGATGACCTCCCGGAAACCCGCGAGAATGTGCGAAAATTACTTCAATTTGAATCTGATGTTGAAGTAATAGGCCAAGCCGGCACAGGCGAAGAGGCTGTGCAGATGGCACAAGAGTATCAGCCCGACATAATATTGATGGACATTAATATGCCGGGGATTGATGGCATTGGTGCCAGTCAGAAAATATCGGAATTGGTTCCTCGTTCGCAAATTATCATCATGTCTGTTCAGAGTGATTCTGACTATTTGAGACGGGCGATGCTGGCGGGTGCACGGGATTTTTTGACGAAGCCGTTTGGGGGAGATGAATTAATTACGGCCATAAGAAGGGTGCATGAAAAGCGACCACAAGTTGTTGCGCGTCCATCTATGTCTTCTGCGGCTTACATGGAGCCTCATGATGGTGAAAAGCCCAGAGAAACAGGAAAGGTTATTACTGTTTTTAGTCCCAAAGGGGGGTGTGGTTGTACGACAGTCTCTATAAACCTTGCCGTAACTTTGGCTAAAAGGAATTTCCAAACGCTTTTAATTGATGGCAGTTTGCAGTTTGGCGATGTAGCGGTCATGCTCAATATGAAACCAACGACCAGTATTGTGGATTTGAGCGATCGTAATGTGGAAGTTGATCACGAGCTTGTGAGTAGTGTTGTGCAAGTTCATAAGAGTGGTTTGCATGTTTTATTAGCTCCTCCACGTCCTGAAATGGCTGATGTAATTACTGAAGATTTGGTTAAGGAGTTGGTAGAGGCAGTACGGCCGTATTATGATTTTATAATCATAGATACCAGCTCCAGTTTAAACGACATAGCCTTATCCATTTTGGATATGTCAGACAAAATCTTACTTATCACTCAACAGAACCTACCCAGCTTAAAAAATATTAGCCGATTCTTTGATTTAGCAGAAAACTTGGAGTACGAACCTGATAAAACCTGGATGATTGTTAATAGAGCATCAGCCAAACCCGGAATATCTGTTAAGGATGTGTCAGATACACTTAAGCGTCCAGTTTTCGCCCAAATTCCTGATGAGGGCGATATTGTAGAAAAAGCGGTAAATGAGGGTGTTCCTTTGGTATCTGGTCAATATCGTAAGCGGCCTGTAAGTTTGGCCGTAAATGGTTTAGCAGACCAAATTGTTCGCGAGATGAACATTGATAAAAAAGAAGAAAAGACCGAAGCACCTCCCAAAAAACAGGGGCTATTTAGTCGGCTATTTAACAGGTAAATATTATTGGTAGGAGGCAAGTACAGTGTCATTGCTAAAGCGTATTGAAAAGAATCAGGAATCTACACGGGCAGAACCTTCAAAATTACAAGAGCTTCGTGTCAAACGTGCTTCTCCAGCTATGGGATCAAGGGATGCCTATGTGGATTTGAAAAATCGAATTCAACAGAGATTAATTGCTGAACTTGATCCGGGAATGGATATTACCAAAACGGCCGAAGTTAGAGCCACAATACAAGAAATGTTCGAAACAATGCTTGCGGAAGAAAGTATTGTTTTGACCCGGAATGAAAAACGCAGATTATTTGAGTCAATTGTTGCTGAAATTTTAGGTTATGGGCCATTAGAACAATTCCTAAACACAGACGGTGTTACTGAAATTATGGTTAATGGTCCTAAAAATGTATTTATTGAAAAAGGCGGCAAAATTCAACGAGTAAACGTGACTTTTGAAGACAATGATCACCTGCTCAGAATTATCGACAGAATTGTAGCCCCGTTAGGTCGGCGAATTGATGAAGGGTCGCCAATGGTAGATGCTCGTTTACCAGATGGTTCCCGTGTTAATGCCGTTGTCCCTCCGATTGCATTGAATGGGGCAGCATTAACAATTCGTCTCTTTTCAAAAATCCCGTTTACAGTAGAAAATCTTATTGAGTTTGGCACGTTAACGCCGGAAGCTGTTGAATTTTTGAGAGCGTGTGTTGTTGCGAAACTGAATATTATGATTTCGGGGGGGACGGGTTCAGGTAAAACTACATTGTTAAATATTTTATCTGGTTTTATTCCTGATCACGAGCGGATTATTACCATTGAAAATGCGGCTGAATTGCAGCTTCGGCAGGATCATGTTGTGACGCTTGAATCGCGTGAGGCAAATGTAGAAGGTCGAGGAGCTGTTACGATTCGGGATTTGGTAATCAACTCCTTACGTATGCGTCCCGATCGCATCATTGTTGGTGAGGTTCGTGGGGGCGAGGCATTGGATATGCTTCAGGCTATGAACACGGGTCATGATGGTAGTTTGGCAACCGGTCACGCGAATAGTCCTCGTGATATGCTGTCTCGTTTGGAAACAATGGTTCTGATGGCTGGTATGGACTTGCCCCATCGTGCTATTCGTGAGCAGATTGCGTCTGCAATACATTTAGTTGTTCATCAAGATCGATTGCGGGATGGTTCTCGTAAAGTGACTTCTATCAGTGAAATTCAGGGGATGGAAGGGGATGTGATCACGACCTCGGAAATTTTCCGGTTTGAGCAGACAAGTATTGAAAACGGTAAAGTTATTGGGCGGCTGCGCCCGACGGGTTTACGGCCGAAATTCATGTGGAAGATCCAGGAATCAGGAATTATGCTTCCGCCATCTATTTTTGGCATTGGTAATCGACGTCGATAACCCGTTCTATTGCTTGGATGAACCTTCTAACTTATTAGATTGTTGGATTGGTTGATCTTTGAGGAGGAACACTCCTTATGAGTCCATTAATTATTATATTGGGCGTTGTTGGCTTTTTATTTATTTTTGGTGCCGGTGTTGCCATTGTTGTTGGCGGAAATCGGGGGAATGTCGATGAGCGGCTGGAGCAGTTTGTTGGCTCCACCGGTACATTATTAGAGCCAATTACGGCCGATGAGCCAGAGCCAGTAATTGAAGGGCCAGATATTGCTGATCGGGTAGACACCTTGCTCTCTGGCAGGAGTTTCTTTGAACCGTTGAGGGTTCAAATTTCCCGAGCGGATGTCAAACTACGGGTGACGGAATATCTGGTTCTGGTAGGGCTTAGTACAGTTTTTGTGCCAATTATTCTCTACTTTGTGTTTAAGCAATCTATACTAATTGGTGTAATTGGCATTTTTGTGGGGTGGAGACTGCCGCGTATTTATATTAATATGGCGGCTAATAGACGCATTCAGGCTTTTAATAATCAGTTGAGCGATACGCTGAATTTATGGGTGAATGCACTCCGTTCCGGTTATAGCGTCTTGCAAGCAATGGAAACCATTGCAACGGAGCTGCCGCCTCCTGTATCGAAAGAGTTTGAACGGGTTGTTCAAGAAGTCCGTCTAGGGTTAAGCCTGGATCAGGCCTTGGCAAATATGCTTAGGCGTGTGCCTAGTGAAGACCTGGATTTGATAATTACGGCCGTAAATATTCAGCGTGAGGTTGGCGGTAACCTTGCTGAAATCTTGGACACCATTAGCCACACAATCCGTGAGCGTGTTCGTATTAAAGGCGAAATACGGACATTAACTGCTCAAGGCCGTATTTCCGGATGGATTATCAGCTTGCTGCCTATCGGTCTGGGCATGATTTTGTACTTCATTAATACGGAATATGTAGAGCAGTTATGGATTCGAGAAGAGCCATTCATAATTGGTACAATTCCTTGTGGCTGGTTAGTACTGGGAATTGGCGGTTTTGCAATTATATTGGGGGCACTTGCTATTCGTAAAGTCGTAGACATCGAAGTATAGATTCCCAGACTAACAGGATTGGAGAGGGTATGTCACCAACTATCTTATTAATCGTTGCATTAGCCGCTATTCTCTTTATTGTGCTTAGTGTTGTCTTGATGCGTCGGGCAGAAGATGACCCATTGGCCGCACGTATCGATGAATTTGCGGCACGGGAAGAAGCAGTATCTATTGAAGAAATAGAGCTTTCTTTGCCTATTTATGACCGCATTTTTGTGCCGATTATGCGGCGCGTAAGTGAATTTGTTGTCCGCCTTGCGCCACAGTCCACATTAGAACGGACAGCCAGAATGTTGGAATTGGCTGGTCATCCGTACAAAATGACACCGGCAGGGTTTTGGATATTCCGGGCAGTATTTACGGTCATGATTGCATGGGCAGGATTTATGCTCGCTTCGCGTGGTGCAAACGTTACTTTTGGTAAACGATTGCTATACATCTTTGGTGGTGGCGCACTGGGATTCATAATGCCCGTCATGCTAATTCGTTCCATGATTGACCGGCGTAAAGAAGCGATCATCAAAAAACTACCAGACGCGCTTGACTTGATGACAATTTGTGTGGATGCCGGGTTGACATTTAACGCTGCCATGCAAAAGGTGGACGAGAAATCTGACGACGTGTTGGCAAAAGAATTTGGTCGCGTTATTTATGAAATGCAGTTAGGAAAGTCAAGACGGCAAGCTCTAAGAGACATGGCTGATCGCCTGGATGTGCCGGATGTGACGAGTTTTATCGCGGCTGTTTTGCAGGCCGATCAACTTGGTGTTGGTATTGGTAAAATCCTGCGAATTCAATCGGATCAAATGCGTGTGCGTCGTCGGCAAAGAGCAGAAGAAAAAGCGCATCAGGCACCGGTTAAAATGTTGTTTCCGATGGTGTTTTTGATATTCCCATCTATTTTTATTGTTTTGTTGGGACCGGCAGCTCTACAAGTAATGCGCAGCGGCGGTTTGAAAGGGCTGACAGGCGGCTAATTGTCGCAATTTTGTATCATTTTTGTTTTAACAATCAGGCTCAGTAAATGAAGGGAAGTCGATGTGACTGACCAGAAGTACCTGACAATTGAATCCTGGCTTAAAGGAGCCGGTCGGGTTTCTGATGTTATCCTGAATTTTATCTTTCCCCCTGTGTGTGCCGGTTGCGGGAAGGTGGGAAAGTTATTGTGTGATGATTGTTATCGTGATGTGGTATGGTTGGCTGAGCCGATTTGTTTGTCGTGTGGGCGTGTCACGGCCGTTACCATGCCCAACTGCTCTGTGTGTCAACAACGGCCGTTACCCCTCACAACCATCCGTGCCGCCACCATTTTCGACGGCCCCATTCCTGACATTATTCACCAACTAAAATACAACGGCATGTTTGGTCTGGCAGATCCATTAGCCAGCCTGATGGTAAAAGCCTGGCCGAAATGGCAGCATCCCGTTGACCTGGTAATTCCCATACCACTGCATCCAAACCGGTATAAAGCCAGAGGATACAACCAATCAGAAAAATTAGTAGCAGCATTTTGCCAGCAAACAAACCTGCAAAACGGCACACCAGCCTTGAAACGGATTCGCCACACCCGTCCACAAGTTGGGTTGGACGCAGCAGGGCGACTGGAGAACATGCAAAATGCATTTCAGGCAGAGTCATCACTTGTAGCTGGCAAGCGTATATTGTTGGTTGATGATGTGTGTACCACCGGAGCGACGTTGGCAGCAGCTGCCGATGCATTATTGGCTGCTGGCGCCACGGCCGTTTCCGCTTATTGTCTCGCTCGTGCTATGTGAGCACAGCACCTATTGACCACTCTTTTCATAACAAAGGATGAAGAAAGATGGAACTACGATTGAACAGCCACAACATGGAAATAACCCCCAGGTTGCAAAACTACGTCGAAAAGAAAACAGCAAAACTCGACAGATACATGCCAGACTTAATCGAAATTTTCGTTGACTTATCCAACGAAAATGCCCGCAGTGCTGTGGAACGGCAGGTAGCCCAAATTACCATACGCGACAGCCGAGGAACTATTTTGCGGGCTGAGGAGCGCAGCCACGATATGTTTGCGGCGATTGATGCCGTTATTGACAAACTTTATCGTCAAATTAAACGGTATCGCGGAAAACGCCGGCGCAAATGGCGGCAGGGAAGTGATGAAGTTCTAAACCTGGGCGAACCACTGCCCATTGACGATATCGAGGAAGAAGCCGTCGAGCAATCCATTGTTCGCACAAAACGCTTCCCGGTTCACCCCATGTCGCCTGATGAGGCGATAGAGCAGATGGAACTGCTTGGGCATGACTTTTTTGTCTTTTTCAATGCAGAAGATGAAGGCATTAACGTGTTGTATAAGCGGCACGATGGAAATTATGGATTGCTGCAACCTGAACTAGATTAACAAGATGCAGAAGATTGGAGAACGTTTTTAGACTGTATTTCCAATCTTGAATTCCTTTAACAACTGGGAGTCAGTATGGGGTTTACCTGCTGACTCCTGTTTTTTTCTATAAAATAGGTCACATGCCTGAGATTTTAGTTGTTTGCACTGCTAATATTTGCCGCTCTCCAGTTGTGGAGGCATTGTTGAAAATTAAACTTCAGGAAAACGGCCGTTCCCATTGGACGGTTCATTCCGCTGGTACCTGGGCTACTGTATCCCGCGGCCCATCCCGGTACAGCCTGAAGCTGATGCAGGAACAGGGAATTGATATTCGCGACCATAGGGCAAAGATGGTAGATGAGAACGCTGTTGCCCGGGCAGATTTGGTGTTAGGTATGGAGACCGGGCACGTTGAGGCCCTGCAAGCAGAATTCCCGGAACATGCCCACAAAATTCATCTGTTAAGTGAATTGGTTGGGCGACATTACAGTATTCAGGACCCATACGGCAAAGACGAAGATGAGTACCGGCAAATGGTACGAGAAGTCACTTCTATTTTGGATAATGGGTTAGGGCAGTTAATTGCCTGGGTGGAAGGTGCAGCGTAACGGGTTGGTTGTTTGCTACCAACCTTCAATAAATTGTACCCACTCTTGGTGCGACTCTAGCAAACGGCCGAATCGATAAGCGGCTGTTGGGCTGGGTTCAAATGGCTTGCGCAGCAGTTTCATGTTTGCTTCTTCCGGATCCATGCCCCCTTTTTTGCGATTGCACGGGGCGCAAGCTGCCACAACATTGTCCCACGCATGACGGCCGTTTCTGTGGCGAGGAATGACGTGATCAATCGTCAGGTGGTTTGACTTTCGACCACAATACTGACAGGTGTAATTGTCTCGGCGTAAAATTTCTCGTTTTGTGAGGGTGATTCGGGGGCGTGGACGTTTGACCATCCTGCTGAGGCGGATGACAGAGGGGATTTCAAACGACTCCGAGACTGTATGCAAATAGCCACGGCCGTTTACAATCGTTTCTGCTTTACCGGTTAATACTAGCATCAGTGCACGCTTTGTTGTGCAAACATGAAGCGGTTCAAAATTTACATTTAAAAGGAGCACTGGCTGGGTTAATATGCCATTGTTACTCATGCCGCGAGGAGTATACTTGAGAACGGCCGTTCATGTCAATCTTTTGTACATAAATTTTGGTTAAAAATTCGTTAAAGAAAATACAACAACTTTAGCAAAGGCAGCAGTCATGAAAACAACCGATTTGATCCAATATCTGGACAACTACCTAAATATCCAAGCCATTTCAGACTATGGGCCACAAGGCCTGCAAGTAGAGGCAGACAACGACAACATAGAACGGATTGCCCTGGCCGTTGACGTTGCGCCCCCCATCATCCAGGCGGCAGCCCAGTGGCAAGCCGATATGCTGCTGGTTCATCACGGCATTTTTTGGCGAACTGTGGAGCGCATAGCCGGGCCGCTTGGCGCACGTGTTCGCCTTTTGCTGCAAAACAACATGCACCTGTACGCCGCCCATTTGGCGCTGGATGCCCATCCAGAAGTGGGGAATAATGCCCAACTGGCGCATATGTTAGGGTTAAAAGATGTGTCTTGGTGGTGTCAAATAAATGGTGTTGACATTGGTGTGATAGGCACATTGGATATGCCGCTTACCCAATTGACAGAAGAAGTAGAAACGCGCCTGAATACCCAGGCTCGTGTTTTGGCACATGGGCCAGCGCATGTGCAGCGGTTGGCTATCGTTTCCGGGTTTGGTGCAGATCAGGTGCTGGAGGCTAAAAAGATGGGGGCAGATACGCTTCTGACCGGAGAAATGTCACATGCTCATTATTGGGCTGCTTCTGATTATGGCGTTAATGTGCTTTTTGGGGGCCATTACGCAACGGAAACGGTTGGCGTGCGAGCATTGGGGCAGCATTTGACAGAAAAATTTGGGGTGTCTGTGCGCTTTTTTGATTTTCCCACAGCAATGTAAGCGTGAAGGTTGAAGTTTAGAAGAATGGCTGACAAGCTGATAGCCGAACGCTTGCCTTTTATTTTCAATCAATTGGTCATTAGTCTATTAAAAACAGGAGATTCTCATGATTCCCACAAAAAACAAGTTGAGTTGGATAGATGATGAATTGGCACAGTTGCATGAAGCCGGGTTGTACAACCACATTCGGACGATTGATTCGCCTATGGATGGTTGGGTGACGATTGACGGCCGTAAACTGCTTAACTTCTGTGCCAACAACTACCTGGGGCTGGCTAACCATACCAGACTGCGGGCTGCCGCACAAAAAGCCATCGACAATTACGGTGTTGGCCCTGGGGCTGTGCGCACCATTGCCGGAACCATGTCGCTGCATATTGAGCTTGAGAAGCGATTGGCCGCTTTTAAGGATGCAGAGGCCTGTATTACCTTCCAAAGTGGATTTACGGCCAATTTAGCCACTATTCCGGCGCTTGTAGGGCGGGGAGACGTCATCTTTTCGGATGAATTGAACCACGCCAGCATTATAGATGGCGCGCGTTTGAGCCGGGCAACCATTGTGCGTTATGCCCACAATGATGTGGATGATTTGCAAAAGAAAATTGCGGAAACAACAGAATACCGCCGTCGGTTAATTGTGACAGATGGTGTGTTTAGCATGGATGGGGATATTGCTCCGTTGGATAAAATTGCCGATGTGGCGAATGAGCACGGCATTATGCTGATGGTGGATGATGCCCATGGCGAAGGCGTGCTTGGTCGCGGAGGGCGCGGCATTGTCGATCATTTTGGCCTGCACGGCCGTGTCGATGTGGAAGTGGGCACATTGAGCAAAGCGTTTGGTGTGGTAGGTGGTTTGGTCGCAGGCAAGAAAACAATTGTGGAATGGCTGCGGCAGCGTGGACGGCCGTTTCTCTTTTCCAGCGCCATGACTGTACCAGATGTGGCGGCCTGTCTGGAAGCTGTAGACGTGCTGCAAGAATCTACGGAGCTGGTTGACCGTTTGTGGGCTAATGCAGAGCTGTTCAAACGTGGCATGAAAGAATTAGGCTTTGATACAGGGCATACCCAAACGCCAATTGTGCCGGTGATGCTGGGCGAAGCGCCATTGGCGCAGCAATTCAGCCGTCGCTTGTTTGAAGAAGGGTTGTTTGCCATGGCAATTGGCTACCCCACTGTACCCAAGGGCAAGGCACGCATCCGGGTGATGAATTCTGCGGCACATTCCCAAAGTGATTTGGAAATGGCGCTGGATATTTTTGGCAAAGTTGGTAAAGAGTTGGGTGTAATTAGGTAGTTGAGGATTCAGGATTGACAGGTTGATGATTAAAGCCTGCTGCGATCTGCATTGCTTTAATCATCAATCTTCAATCTTTGTTATTGGGGGATTCCAGTTCTTCCAGAAAGCGTTGGCGCAGTTTGGCGTTTGTCAACAGTTTTTGGAAGAATGAGGGGAAGCTGGCGCCGATGTCTACGCCTTGTTTGGCGGCATGGACAACGGCCGTTAACCATTCTGCGTCTCTTTCTGTAATGGCGGGGGCTTGCCAGGTAGAAACAGGCATCAGGGAAAGATATTCATCGCCAGCCGGGGGCCAAGCATTCAGCTCTTTAAGCCGCTTGCGTAAGTGTAAAATTCCTTCATCCAACTGATCGATGAATTGGTGCATGATACCCCTCACAACCAATTATTCAAAAAATAGCTTTGGTCTGATCAGACTATAACAGATAAATCAGTAAAACGGGCATAGGACTATCAGACTAGGATTATGGGATGGAAAAAGCCTGTCCCAGCTCTGGTACGTGTACGTTGGTGAACCCTTGTTCTGTTTGCAGGGCTTCAGCCAATGCCAGGGATGCCTCTGTTTCGCCGTGTACAATGAAGGTGTGAGACGGCCGTTTCTTAAAATGACCGGTCCAATCCAACAGTTCATTGCGGTCGGCGTGGGCGCTAAAGCCGCTAATAACTTCCACCTGGGCATTTAATGTGATCTCCTCGCCCAAAATACGCAATTTCTTTTGCTTTTCTACAATACGCCGTCCCAAGGTGTTGGGTGCTTGCCAACCTACAATGAGAATCGTATTTCGTGGGTCTTCGGCGTTGTTTTTCAGGTGGTGCAAAATCCGTCCGGCTTCTGCCATGCCGCTGGCGCTAATGATGACAGCCGGTTCACGCAAAAAGTTCAGTTCTTTGGATGCGGCCGTAGACCGTGTGTAGCGCATCATGGCAAACCCAAAGGGATCACTGTTGCCATTTGAGAGCATAAACGCTTCCAGTTCGCTGTCGTAGGTTTCCGGGTGCAGCCGGTAAATACCGGTGGCATCTACGGCCAGGGGGCTGTCCACGTAAACTGGCAGATTGGGCGGGATGTCGCGGTTTTCTACCAGTTGGTGCAGACGGTAAACCAGTTCCTGGGTGCGGCCAACCGCAAAGGCCGGCACAATAATTTTGCCGCCGCGTTTGCTGGTGGTGTTGATAATATCCTCCAGTTTTTTATTGGCTTCGTCCGTTTTTTCGTGTGTGCGGTTGCCATAGGTGCTTTCTACAAGGAGTATGTCTGCTTCGTCAATGTAGGAGGGGTCGCGCAGGATGGGGCGATTGGGGCGGCCTATATCGCCGCTAAATACCAGACGAGTGTGGCGTTTGGCCTCTTCGTCTTCTATGTCCAAAATGACCATGGCGGAGCCGAGAATATGGCCGGCATCGACAAAGGTGAGGGTGACGCCGGGCATGAGTGTGTACGGCCGTTCATAGCCAATTCCAATAAAATATTTCAGCGCTTCAACTGCATCTGCCATTGTGTAAATGGGTTCCAGTGGGGGAAGGCTTTTTCGTGCCCGTTTCTTGTTCAAATATTCAATGTCGTACCCTTGTATTTTGGCACTGTCGCGCAGCATGATGGCGCAGAGATCGCGGGTGGCGTAGGTACAGACAATATCGCCTTTGAAGCCGTTTTTAACCAGGTTGGGGATGTTGCCGCTGTGGTCGATGTGGGCATGAGAAAGTACCAGCACATCAATTTCGGAGGCGTCGTAGGGCAGGTTTTGGTTGCGCGCATAACTTTGCTTGCGTGAACCCTGATAAAGGCCGCAATCTAGCAGGATGTTACGGCCGTTTACCCGCACCAAATGTTGAGAACCGGTTACTGTTCGTACTGCGCCGTGAAATTCCAGTTGCATGTTATGCCTCCTGTAAAAAATTATGAATTATGAATTATGAATTACGAAGCGACTCTTGCCACTTGCCACCTGCTACTTGCCACATTTTCATTCATTTGCTGGTGCGCCGCAGGCGCGTGGTGTCTCCTATAAAAATAAAGATCGATGACTAAAGATTTAAGCAGCCGCAGCATACCAGCCGTTACCCGGCTTCTTTCAGGACAGCCAGAATTTCCTCGCCGTATTTTTTGGCACGCCATTGACCAACAAGCGGTAGTTTGGCAAGCGCGTCAAGGGTTTGTGGGCATTCGCGTGCCAGTGTCCACAGCGCGTCCCGGCTGATGATCACATCGGACTCGACACCGCGTTTTTTGCCTTTTTCTTTGCGCCAAAGCCGCAGTTCTTCGTACCGATGCAGTACCTGATCGGGTGGACGCTTGCCGCGCGGCGGGGGTTCTGGCGGCGGGTCGTTTTTGGCTTGTGCGATAATTTGCAGCAGGGTACGGCCGTATCGGCGTACCTGCCGGTGGCTCATGCCATACACATGCCC
Organism: uncultured Ardenticatenaceae bacterium; assembly: GCA_964600035.1. Classification (GTDB taxonomy): domain Bacteria; phylum Chloroflexota; class Anaerolineae; order Promineifilales; family Promineifilaceae; genus CAZRIB01. The sequence continues at coordinate 12,630 of CAZRIB010000020.1, forward strand.
TAACTGGGTCAGACTTTGCGGCTGGTTTGCTGCCAACTCCAGCAGGGTGCGCTCTCCAAAAATTTTGAACAAAGGCATATCTCGCCGTTCTGCTTCTTCATTGCGAAATATCGTCAATGCCTTCAGGATGGCTTGCTGCTGCTCATTGAGGTCATTTACACCGTTGATGGACCAAAAATCGTTGGGTGAGAAGCCATTATCTTTGGGCGTCACCAGGCATTGTTCAGCAAAAATAATATCTGCTTCTTCGCGGCGACCCATTTCTTGCAGTTTTTTGTCAAGGTCATCACGCAGGCGCAGCAGGTAATGGGTGTCTAGTTGGGCATATTGCAGTTGGTCTGTGGATAACGGCCGTTTGCACCAGTTCGACTTTTGAAACCGCTTGTCCAGATGAATATCGTACAAAGCCGCCAGCAAACTGGCCAGACCGTACCGCTTATGGCCAATGATGCGGGCGGCCCACATGGTGTCGAATAAATTTTTCAGTTCCCAGCCATACGCTTTTTTCAGCAGCAGTAAATCGTATTCGGCGGCATGAAATACCTTTTCTACGGTCGGGTCTGCAAAAATTTCGCCCAATCCAGACAAATCCAGATTGGCTTCTGGATCGATGATGTAATCCTGAGAGGCTGTGGAAATTTGAATCAGACAAACGCGCTCCCGATAAGCAAACATGCTGTTGGCTTCCAAATCAACAGCTAATCGGGGTTCTTGTATTAACTTTTTCAGGCAGGCTTGCCAATCTTGTGCAGTATCGATGAATATGTGCGAAGGAAGTGTCACTGAAGTTCTCCGTGGTGGTTGCCGGTCAATTGAGGGTGGGTGTTGTGCCGTGTGGGGGTGGGCACAACGGCCGTTTCCAGACCGTCACTTTCACAGCTTTTCCGTGATTATACCATGATCCCCTTTCTCTGTTCTGACAGGTAGTTGACAGCCAGTATCCGTATTCAATAATCCGTTACCCGTTATCCGTTTCTCGTGTGTGCCGCCTCTGGTAACTTCGTCGGAAAATGGTATCCGGGCTTTGGGTTACGTGTGCCAGAATGGCAACCCAAATGTGCCTTTTTCGTATATGATGTAGGTAAGTGTCTCGTTGACAACCAACAGCCCACTTTTCTTTCATTTGTTAATCATCAATCTTGGTTTTTTAACAGGAGGCCAATGATGCGTCGTTTTTGGTTTTTGGGGATAGTCCTGCTGCTTTTGCTGCCCGCAAAGGCTGCATACGCCGAAAAATCTTATCATGCCCAGCGATTTGATGTGGATGTCGTCGTTGAAGAAGGCGGGTCTTTACTTGTTACTGAAACAGTTGTGTTCCAGTTTGTTGGCGATCCGTTTACCTTTGCTTTTCGAGAAATTCCGACCGATTTGACGGATGGACTGGAACTGATCTCGGCAGAAATGGACGGCCGTTCCTTCTTGCCAGGCACAAACCCCGGACAGGTAGAAATTGAACAAGGCAACCCGGTACGCATAACATGGCACTTTGAGCCAACTGCCAACGCCACCCGCACCTTTACGCTGACATACCGGCTGTTGGGTGTGGTGCAGCAGGCAGATAATGCCGATTTGCTGCTTTACCAGCCGCTGCCAGATGAGTTTGAGTATGCCATTGACCAAAGCACCATTACCGTACACTTTCCGGGTACGGCCGTGCCATCCAGCGACATCACCATTCAGGCTGGCCAGGCCAACATCATGGTAGACAACAACAAAGCCGTCATGACCAGCCAAAATCTGGAACCCAACCAGACTCTGGTTTTTAGCGTATCGTTTCCGCCGGGGTCAATTATCAGCCAGCCTCCGGCATGGCAGGCAGAGCGGGCAGCACGGCTTGCCCGGCAGCAATCTGCCATGCCCTGGTGGTTAACGGCTTCTGCTTTGGTGCTGGCCGTTGGCGTTTGGTTAACCAGCCGCACCTACCAGAAGCATAAAGTCACCTTGCCTAAAAAGGCGCAGCCTGCTTACGAACCGCCGCAAAAGATACCCCCAGCCCTTGCCGGTGTGCTGCAAGTCAACAGTGGAAAAGCCAATTGGACACATGCGCTGGCGGCGATGTATGACCTGGCAGAAAGAGGTTTGATTGTAATAGAAGAACTGCCCAAGAAGAAATGGTATCAGGGGCAAAACTTTGTGGTACGTCAGGCAGACCAACCCAATGAACTGAAACCCCATGAAGAAGCGCTGTGGCAGTTGATTTTTACTGACCGTAAAGGGCAGCCGGAACAAGAAGTGAAATTGTCTGATTTGGCTCGGCGGGTAACTGGCAAGCGGTGGCAGGCATTTCAGGATGTGGTGAAGATGGAACTGAAACAGGCGGGCTGGTGGAGTGAAGCCCGTGACAAGGCACGGCAAGGGCTGTTGATGACAGGCATTGTGTTACTGCTGCTTAGCCCGCTTGTGCTGATGGCATTGGCCTTGAATATGGACTTTTTTGGGGCGTGGTCGTTTACGCTGGCCGGGGCTTTGTTTGCAGTGGGGGTATTGGCGGTTATCTTTGCGGATGGCATACGGCCGTTTACCGATGACGGTATACGCACAGCCAGCGAATGGCGTGGTTTTCAGGAATACCTGAAGCAGCTTTCCAAAGGCAAGGCCGCCATGACACGCCCCGATATTTTTGAATTGTACCTGCCCTATGCGGCGGCCTTTGGGGTGCTTTATCCCTGGGTTAAGCGGTTGGAAAAGGAAGGCTATGAACAGGTACCGGCGTTCTTCCGGGCGGCCTCTGATAACGAGATGGGGGCATTTGTAGCGGCCGTTTCCGCTTCTTCATCTTCCGGCGGGGCGGCGGGCGGCGCAGCCGGTGCAGCTGGCGCTGGCGCAGCAGGTGGTGGCGCCAGTGGGGCTGGTTAGTTTTTGCCGATTACACAGCCCATTGTTAAATGGGGTTTTCCTAAGTGGCAGATGAGTTTGTCCCGGTAACGGCCGTTGCCGGGATATTTTTTGTCACAAACAAATTTGGATTGGTGTTTAGTAGGCAAATTGTTTGAACAATAAGCTGAAAGAATGAGGTGACAAATGAAGCAAAATCGCAAAATATGGGTTAGCCTGATCGTTGTATTGATTTTAGCAACGGCCGGTTTAGTGGCAGCAACCCCATCGGCCTCCGACCTGTTAACGGATGCCCTGACAAATCTGGAAAATGCCACAGACGTACATGCCATTGTTGAAATGGAAGCAGAAACACCGGAGATGAGCGGTTCTGGCAGTGTGGCTGTTTGGGGGCAGTTGGATGCAGGCCCAAACGGCGAACCGGCGTTTCGCGTAGAGGTTCTTTCTTCGACATTTGCAGAAGCCCCGATTGGCTTAACGGCCGTTGGCGATGGCACAACATTTTGGGTGTGGCATCCCGAAAAGAACATTGTTCTGACAGACAGCTATGAAGCATTGGCGCAGGCCGCGATGGAGAAAATGAGCGAGCATGAAGGCGATATGCCGTTTAATCCAGATGAACTGCCCGCGCATGACGATGCCGACCACCCGGAAACGGCCGAAGAAGCGGTTGCCAAACTGCTGGAATATGTCACGGCTGAACGGGATGGGATGGCCGACATTGGTGGTGACAGAGCGTACCAGATTCGCCTGGTTCCCATTCCAGAACAAATGCCGGAGGAAGCACGCGCCATTGGCGGGTTTGTCAACGTGTGGGTGCGTGCCGATGATCGTGCGCCATTGGGGGCGGAGTTTGTGGAAAGTGCGGTTGGGTCAGCCCGGGTAACGGCCGTAGACCTGCAGTTGAATGAAGGCATTGACCCCGGTGTGTTTACCTTCTCCATTCCTGACGGCGCGACGGTGCTGACAGTTGCCGACTTGCAGGCAATGGCCGAGGCAAAAGCGGCGCTGGATGCAGCGGCTGAAGAGGCAGAACCCGATTTTGCGGTGCTGACACCGGAAACCGTGCCGGGTGATGCCGTCCTGCTGGAGCAGGTTAATGTGCGGGGTGCTGTGGTGCAGCGTTATGCCATGCCAGACGGCCGTGAATTTTCCATTACGCAAAGTGACAAGGATGTGGTGGAATTTGGTTTGCTGCCGGATGGGTATGGGGAAGCGGTTACCGTGCGTGACGTGGACGGCCGTTTCTTCCAGGACGACAGCGGCACGCGCACCTTGCTCACCTGGCAGGAAAATGGCATTACCTTCGTCATTGGCGGAGACCTGACCACAGAGGAAGCGTTGGCTGTTGCTGAATCATTGAAATAGTTGTTTTGCAGCAGGGGGGATGTTTGTGCCTTCCAGTGGCAGGTGGCAAGAGCCGCTTCGTAAGTAAGCGTTCGTAAATAAGTTAGCGGTTTTTAGATTGGTTCAATCTGGCAGATTGAACCAATCTTGCCAACTTAAAAACGAATGGTTAGTAATTCGTAATTTTTCGAAGGAGCATACATGACCGATACCATACGAATTTCGCGGCTCAGCCGCACGTTTTTGCGCGGTGAAAGTGAAGTTTTAGCCTTGCGTGGCATTGATTTAACGATTGCCCCAGGCGAGTTTGTGGCATTGGTTGGGCCGTCTGGGTCAGGCAAATCTACGTTGTTAAATTTGCTGGGCGGGCTGGATACACCTACCACCGGGGAGTTGTGGCTGGACGGGCAGGCGCTTCATCTGGCGGATGAGAAAATGCGCACGCGCCACCGCCGGGAACGGGTGGGGTTTGTGTTTCAGAGCTTTAATTTGCTGCCCCGGTTGACGGCTTTGGAAAATGTGGCGCTGCCGTTGATGGTGGCGGGTGTGCCGAAGGCGGAGCGGAAAGCGCGGGCGGTGGCTATGTTGGAGCGCGTTGGGCTGGGGCACCGCCTGCACCATTACCCAACGGAGCTTTCGGGCGGGGAGCAGCAGCGTACGGCCGTTGCCCGGGCGTTGGTGCATAACCCCTCTCTGGTGCTGGCCGATGAGCCAACGGGAAATCTGGACTCTGTGACGGGGGCAGAGGTGATGGCGCTGTTGAAGGAGCTAAACCGGGAGCAGGGTATCACGCTGGTTTTGGTGACGCATGACCCGGAGGTGGCAGCCTATGCTGACCGGATTGTGCGTTTGCGTGACGGGCAGATTGAGGCAGTGGAAAGGCAGCGGGATTTTGTACCGGCGGAGGATGGTGGGGAAACGGCCGTTTCTCGTTCCTATCACCGGTTTCAATTTCGCGATATGGTAAAAACGGCCGTGCGTAATTTGGGACGGCGGCGCGTGCGAAACGTCCTTACGGCCGGCGGTGTCCTCATTGGCATCATCACCCTGGTGGCAATGGTTTCCTTTGGCGTGGGCGTACAAAAAGAAGTACAGCGCAACTTTGAGTCTGTGGGCCTGGAAAATATCTTTGTCTCGCCCCGGCTGGCCGAACCGGACGAATTTGACCCATTTGGCAGGCCAGAGCCTGAAACACCTATTACGCCAGATATTGTTGCCCAAATTCAAGCCATGCCAGAAGTCGTGGCTGTGACGCCAGAGCTGTTTTTGCCCTCCGGCATGGATGTGTCGCTGCAAGTTGAGGATGACTGGATGCCGGTTTTTGTTGAACGGAGCTTTGACAATTTCCGGTTTGGCTTTGGTAACAGCACAGAAATGGCGGCGGGTCGTAATCTGGCAGAGAATGGCGAATCCGGGGCAGTGCTGCTGGCCGGGCTGGCAGACCGGCTGTTGGCTGACGGGGAGACATACGACGATTTGCTGGGGCGGGAGATTGTGTTGCAGGTGAAGCTGCCACGTGGTGAGACAGAATTGTTCCCTACGACGGTTGTCGGGGTGCGGAATGGGTTTGGCAGCCGCAGCCTGAATCTTGGTTTGCAGGAGCGGCTGGCGATTAAGGCGTGGTGGTTTGGGCAGCCGGATATTTTGGAAACGGAGGGGTATGACCAGGTGGTGGTGCAAACGACGGGGCTGGGTGTGGTAACGGCCGTGTCCCAAGCCATTACCGACATGGGGCTGGACGCTGAATCATTGCAAGCCATTTTGGAAGTTGCCAACCAGGTGTTGTCGCTCATGCAGGCCTTGCTGGGGTCTGTGGGCGGGTTGGCCTTGCTGGTGGCCGCTCTGGGCGTTGCCAACACCATGATGATGGCTATTTACGAACGGACGCGGGAAATTGGCGTGTTAAAGGCTATTGGCGCATCGCCGGGAGAAATCCGCCTGCTGTTTACCGTGGAAGCCGCGCTGATCGGTTTTATTGGCGGGGTGTTTGGCCTGATTTTGGGCACACTGCTGGGGCGGCTGGTGGATTGGATTGGTCACCAATTTTTGATAAATGAAGGACTTACCGGAATTGGGCAGTTGTCGGTTGTGCCGCTGTGGTTAGCGGTAGGGTCTGTGCTGTTTGCGACGTTAATCGGCTTGCTGGCCGGGTTGTATCCGGCGGCGCGGGCTGCCCGGCT
>CAZRIB010000021.1:0-1736 GCA_964600035.1 uncultured Ardenticatenaceae bacterium
GAGAAAAAATGTCCCCAACACAAACAGAACTGAACAAACTGATTGATTCTGCCCGGACAAGCGGCATTGAGCTGGATGAAACGGAAGCCCGGCGCTGGCTGAACGCCATGTCTGAGTGGCAGGAAACAGCGGAAATCAGGGAGGATGAGCGGGCTGGCGTGTTTGGGCATGCCATCTCCATGCTGGATTTTAGTCCTGAGGAACTGAGTTATTTTCGCAAAGTGGGGAAAATTGTTGAATTTGAGGATGAGCCAGAGGTGGAAACGGCTTTGGCGCTTTCAGGCTCTTCGGCGCAGTCTAAAATTCAGGCTTATCCGGGTGATTGTGATTATTTTGAACGCATCAATATCCACGCTGAGACGAAAGAGGCCGCTTGCCGGATACTGTCGCGTTTAATCCGGGAAAAGGTTGCCAATTATAAGAGTGGTCCAACTTACCAACTTGTGGAAGTGCGGTTTGGATCTTTTCCGCAGGATGTGGTGGTGGACGGGGTGTTGATGCGTGCGGGTTCGTCTATTGCGTGGACAGTGCCGCAGGTGGAGGCTGGGCAGATAACGGCCGTTTCTCCTGATGGTGAGCCGGTTACCATTCTTTGGGACAATGTGGCGCTAGATCCCGGCTGGACCAAACTGGACTGGATCATTGCCGACCCGGTACACGGCCGTTTAGCCAATGCCAGCAACATGCTAGACGTTACCTGGGAAGCACCAGATGGCAGCATAACCCCACTCGACGGCTATCTGGATGCATACTTTCAAGAGGTATACCTGGACATCAAATCAGTACCAATCTTTGCCAAACTATCACAGCACGTTTCCAGCAACGCCCTGGACGATTACGTCCGCAGCCTGGAAAAAGAAGTGAAAAAATACATCAGCCACCATCCAGAAAATTTCGGCAAGGCCGCCAAGCGCATGTACAACATCTTTCGATTAACAGGACGTTATCAGGAGGCCGCTTTTGTCCGGGAACTATTCGACGAACCAGCCTCTATGCTTTATCAGGTCGGGGCGCTTATCCGCACCATCGACGAGGCACTGTCTGCCGGCCAAATCGATCTAACAACCATCCAGGCACAAGCTCAACAGCTCATCACACAGGTTGTCGCAGTGTTGGAAGGAGTGGAGGAAACAGAAATTGTGGCTGTCCTAATGCAGTTGTATGAAGCGCTGATGGCTGAACAGCGTGACGATGCAGAGTGGAAAAAACGGGTTTCTGTGGCACGGGATGCGGTGATGAACCGGGTAAATAACTTTTTCTATGACAAGTTAACGGCCGTGCCCACCATCAAAACCTACATCAACACCATCAAAACCAGATAAAGGATAGGCATTTACTCGATACAACTTTGGCAAAATTTGACCAAATCCCTGCGACGGTTATACTATTTATCCTCAAAAAGGGGGCTTCACCAACATCCCTCCCTTAATTAGGGTAAATGGCAGTCAGGTTCATTAAAACGTTTTCAATACCATCGTCTAGAACCTTTTGTCATAAGCACTTTAATCTAAAGTAACTCATGCACTTTTTGACAATACTCCGTACTTTTGACGTTCAAAGCACCGTCTGCTCCCCGGCAGGTTCGTGCAATCTCGCTATTTTTTCCTATCCCACCACAACGAATTTCACTAAATTTTGTTTTAATAAACGGCCGTACCACTAAACACGGCCGTTTATTTACATCTGGGAAGTAACATCAGATACACCACAATCTATCATTTTTCCGGCAAGACGAC
>CAZRIB010000021.1:1836-18360 GCA_964600035.1 uncultured Ardenticatenaceae bacterium
ATCTGGGAAGTAACATCAGATACACCACAATCTATCATTTTTCCGGCAAGACGACGCAGGCGTGTACTCACCATCCCCACTGCGTCTCTGCGGTTAATTGATGTTCAAAGGAGGTGATGCTTCAAAAAGTATCTAAACTTACACCTGTTATATTCACATCAACCAAAATATTACTCACATGGAGGAGAATACTAAATGAAAAGAAAAACATTACTCATTGTTGCCGGACTCATGCTGCTCGCCCTGGTACTGGTTGCCTGCGGCGGCGGCGAAACCGTCGAAGTAGAAGTCACCCGCATTGTAGAAGTCACCCGCGTGGTTGAATCTGCTGGCGGCGAAGCAGCCCCTGCCGAACCTGTTACCTTTGCCGGTGGCGGAGACACCCTCGCTGCCGTTCAGGATCGGGGCGTTTTGAACTGTGGTGTCAGCGGCTCCTTGCTTGCTTTCAGCTTCCCGGATGAAAATGGTGTCATGCAAGGTTTCGATGCCGACTACTGCCGCGCTGTGGCTGCAGCCGTCTTGGGCGATGCCAATGCCGTGGAATTCCGCAGCAGCAACGCCTCTGAACGCTTCCCCATCCTGCAAAGTGGTGAAATTGACGTCCTCATCCGCAACACCACCTGGACAATCAGCCGCGACACATCCCTGGGCTTCAACTTCGCACCCACCACCTTCTACGATGGGCAAGGCATGCTCGTCCGCAAAGATTCCGGTATCACCACCCTGGAAGACCTGGACGGCGGTACGGTTTGTGTCAACGCCGGTACAACCACAGAAAAGAACCTGGCCGATGTGTTCCGTGCCCGTGGTATCGACTACGAAGCAGTGGTCTTTGCAGAAACAGCCGATGTTCGTCAGGCTTACGATGACGGCCGTTGCGATGGCTGGACAACCGACAAATCCGGTTTGATTGCCAACAGCCAACTGCTCAGCGATCCCTCAGCCCACGTGATTCTCGATGAAACCATGTCCAAAGAACCTTTAGGGCCACTGGTACGCCATGGCGACGACAACTGGTTCGACATCGTCAAATGGACGGTCAACTGCACCATTCAGGCTGAAGAACTCGGCATCACATCCGAAAACGTAGACAGCTTCCTTGGCGGCGACGATCCCGTTGTCCAGAACCTGCTCGGCGAAACCGGCGATCTGGCCCAGGCAATGGGTCTGAACAACGACTTCTGCTACCAGGTCATCAAGCAAGTCGGCAACTACGGCGAAATCTACAACCGTGCTTTGGGACCAGACACTCCCTACAACCTGGCACGCGGCTTGAACGACCTCTGGACAAACGGCGGCTTGCTCTACTCACCACCGTTCCGTTAATCATCACCTAATTTAACAAAGGTGTCTTCCGGCAAAACAGCCGGGAGACACCTTTTTAGAACATCGGGTAAATGCCACTGTCGGAAGAGGAAGCTTACCCGGTGAAATGCGAAACTCAATACCACCAACTCAAGGCTTCACCATTTCCGTTTTTTAAGAAAAAACATTTCGGGATTCAGACGTTGGGTAGCAGGAAGGAGGAAGCGCATGGCACAAAACACAGCCCCCCCACCCAAATCGCGATTCGCTCTAAAATCACTATTTGATTATCTGTTTGACGTTCGCGTGCTGGGCGTTTTGGGGCAAATAGCATTTATTATCCTGGTTATATTCGTTGCCCGGCAAATAGCCGCCAACTTTGCCGAAAATTCTGGTCGTCTTGGTGCCTCTCAATTTATCTGTCGTGATGGCTCATTTAGTTACCGGTGTGCCTATGACTTTATGAGCAATGAGGCTGGATTCCCCATTTCTGACACAATGCTCGACTACCAGGAATCAGACACATTCTGGTACGCTTTTTACATGGGTGTTTTGAACACCCTCCGTGTCGCCATTTTAGGGGTTATCTTGACAGCAGTAGTCGGCACAATAGCTGGCATTGCTCGGCTGTCCAAGAACTGGCTTATTAGTAAGGTGGCGTTGTGGTATGTAGAGCTAATGCGTAACACCCCGCTGCTTATCCAGTTATTCTTTATTTATTTTGGGGTGATCCTGGCCGCTCCACCACTGAACGAAGCCTTACAACCCCTGGGTATGCCCGTATTCTTTTCCCAGCGCGGGCTCAATCTCCCTTCCCCACAACTGACATCCTCTGCCGCTATCTGGCTGGCGTTTTTAGTGTTAGGCATTGTCCAGTTTCAGGTACTCTGGGTCGCCTTGGAGTACAGAGAAGAAAGAACTGGGCAGGCCAGTAATCGGCTGGGCATTGGCCTGGTATCATTCGTCATTATTGTCGGTTTGGGTTGGTTTGTATCTGGAGCCGTTTCCGATTCTCAAGGCTTGTTGGTTACCAAAGCCAGCCGCATTCGTGAATTGGAAGACATCCAGTCACTGGTTTATCAACGAGCTGGCATTCAATTTCCTGAACAGTTAGATGACTTGTCTCCTGAAGAAATTGATGCAGCCGCGCTAAAAATTTGCGTATTGAGAGACTCTGTTTCAGAAACAAATTTAACGCGGCACTTGAAAGACATGCATGTGCCTTATGAATATGTGCGCAAAAACAGAGCGGATCAGGCTACGGCCGCTTATGCAGAAGGAGATTGTGAGGTATATGCAGCCAGCTCAACCATCCTGGCTTCAGAACGGGCGACGTTGGAAAGCCCGGCTTCCCATTTGCTGGTTACCATTCCAGAAGCACCTATTGTTTGGAGTCTGCCTGTCCGTGAAGGGCTAAATATGGTAGGCGGGTTGACAATGCGGCCGGAATTTACGGCTTTGTTGTTGACGTTGGTGCTGTTTTATGGCGGCACATTGGCTGAAATTGTCCGCGCGGGTATCCAATCTGTGGGCAAAGGGCAAACAGAAGCTGCCCGTGCTTTGGGTTTGTCAGAAAGCCAAAGGTTGCAATTGGTTGTTTTGCCACAAGCACTGCGGGTCATTATTCCACCAGGCATTGGTGTTTTCTTGAGTCTGGCGAAGGATACCAGTGTGGGTATTGCGATTGGTTTCCCGGATATGTATTCTGTTTCATTTACGACGATGAATCAGTCGGGACGAGCGCTGCAGTTGTTTGTGTTAATGATGCTGGTTTATATGTTAATCAGTCTTGTGTTCTCGGTTGTGTTGAATTGGTATAACGAGCGCATTAAGCTGGTGGAGAGATAGTTATGGCAACAGTTACGAATAATAGTTCTGAAACACGGCCGTTCCTTCTTGCAAATATAAACTGGCGATTGTTTTTATACGACAACATCACCAGTTCATGGATAAAAGCGGTTACCGTGGTTGTTCTGGCCTTTATTACTGGCGCGTATACCGTTCGTCAACTCAACAATGTACCACTGTTTACCATCGCCCTGCTCATTCTGTGGGTTATTGGCATCGTTTTGGTTGTATTGGGCGAACTGCGCCATAAACATACGGGGTTAAGCCGTTGGCTAAAAGCGAATTTGTTAGGCACCGTCACAGATGCACTGCTGACACTGTTTTTAGCACAAGTGCTTGCTAATGCCGTATGGGGCATTGCCCAATGGGCATTTATCAAAGCCAGCTTTGTTTCACCCCCACCGCCCCCCGATTTAAGACCGGAAGGCGGAGCAAGCTGGGGTGTCATCATTGGCGCTCGCAAGCTGCTGTTAACAGGTCTGCTTGCGCCTGAGCTTTCCTGGCGAGTGTGGCTGTCTTTGTTCTTCATTCTCGGCATGTGGGCACTCACTTTCATCACCGGACGGCCGTCCTTAAAAGCGCGAACCCGTATCGTTCGTCTTGTGGTAAATATTTTCTGGTTCCTGTCACCCATTGTTCTGTATATCTTTCTGGCCGGTGTAGGTGACAAGCCATTTAATACCGGACTAACATTGGGCGGGGCTGTTGTGTTGGTGCTGCTTTATGGCCTGTTGTATTGGCAAAAAGTGATTGACTTTGACGTAAAAACGCTGGTGGCAACGGCCGTTGCCTGGCCACTGCTCTACACCATTTGGTGGGGCATCGGCAAAAGCGGCATCTTTCCCCTCATCAACGTCGATGACTGGGGCGGCCTCCTTCTCACCCTCATCATCGCCAGTTCCGTCATCGTCCTCTCCCTGCCCCTCGGCATCGTATTAGCCCTGGGGCGGCGCAGCAGCGTTTACGGCATCCCCAACTGGATAGTCTGGCCGCTGGCCATTGGCGCCACCATCTACTACTTTGCCACCTCCACGCCCCAACTGCTGGCAACATCCCGCAACGCAATAGAGCAGGCGACCTCCTTCTGGCCCATCCTTATCATTGGAGCCGCCTACTTACTGCAAACCATGTTCAAAGGCAACGTCGTCGCCGGAGCCAGTACAACCTTCATCGAACTCATCCGCAGTGTCCCCCTTATCACCCTGCTGTTCATGGGCATTGTCATGGCACCCTTCTTCTTTTCATCTGACACAAGCATTGCCAAGCCCTGGCCTGTTATCGTAGGCTACACCCTCTTCTCATCCGCCTACATGGCCGAAACCATTCGCGGTGGGTTACAGGCCATTCCCAAAGGCCAATACGAAGCAGCAGACTCACTGGGTTTCAACGCCCTGCAAAAAATGCGGTTCATCATCATGCCGCAAGCCCTGCGCATCGTCATTCCGCCCATTGTGGGTCAATTCATTGGGGCCTTCAAATCATCCTCATTGGTCTCCATTGTCGGCCTGTTTGATTTGCTGGGCATCCAAAAAGCGATTTTGGCGAACTCCCAATGGCAAGGGCTGCGGCTCGAATTGTACGTTTTCTTGGGACTGGTTTACTTTGTCGGTAGTTTTGTTATGTCGTCATACAGCCGCCGTCTGGAAACCCGCCTGGGTGTTGGTGAACGGTAAGGGAATGAAAGGATGGCAATGTACCCCATCCACAACGATTAGGAGAACAAGTCATGGAAATGCAAGGACCAGCAAAAAGCTTAGTAGACGAAGTCGTCATTTGCGAAGACGTACACAAATGGTTTGGTGAATTTGAAGTATTACGCGGCATCAACCTGCGGGTAAAATCAGGCGAAGTGATTGTTATCCTTGGGCCATCCGGTTCCGGAAAATCAACCTTCATTCGCTGCCTAAACCGTCTGGAGGAACATCAAGTCGGGCGCATTGTGGTAGACGGCATTGAGCTGACTCACGATTTACGCAATATCCAGGAAATTCGCCGGGAAGTGGGCATGGTATTCCAGCAGTTCAATCTGTTTCCCCACCTCACCGTGCTAGAAAATATCACGCTTGCGCCAATTCACGTACGCAAGTGGTCACGCGAACATGCAGAAGAGGTGGCAATGCAGTGGCTAACTCGTGTGGGCATTCCCGAACAGGCTAATAAATATCCCGGCCAGCTTTCTGGTGGCCAGCAGCAGCGTGTAGCTATTGCCCGCACCCTCACCATGCAGCCAAAAATCTTGCTGTTTGATGAACCAACGTCTGCGCTTGACCCTGAAATGATTAAGGAAGTGCTGGATGTAATGCGCGATTTGGCAAAGGCAGGCTATACCATTTTGGCGGTAACGCATGAAATGGGGTTTGCCCGCGAAGCTGCGAATCGTGTGATTTTTATGGATGCTGGCAAGATTGTGGAAGAGAATGAGCCGGAGGAATTTTTCAATAACCCGAAGGAAGCCCGGACGAAGCTGTTCCTCAGCCAGATTTTGCACCACTAGTGCCCGTATTCAGTAATCCGTAGTCCGGCTCTACCTCTGGTAAGTTCGTCGGAAAATGGGTTACTGAATTCAGGTATCAGGTTTATTCATTCGTATATTGGGTACCAGATCGGCCGTTTCCCATAAACGGCCGTTTTTTTATTCACCCACAACCAATCAAAAGGGGGAAAACCCATGAAACTACTTATCATTGGCAGCGGCCTTATGGGGCCTGCCGCCGCCTACAACGCCATGCTCGACACGGCCGTTACCCACATCGGCATCTGCGACATCAGCCAGGAACAGCTGCAAATTGCCCAAAAAAGTCTGGCAAACAAACCCGGCAGCGAAAAAGTACAATACATCCAGGCCGACATCAGCCAGCCAGACGAAGCCATCCCGCTCTTGCAAAAGTATGATGTGGCCGTCGCCGCCCTGCCGCGCCCGGTCAACGTGCTGGCCATTCGTGCCGCCCTGGCCGCCAACATCCCGCTGGTAGACCTTTCCCAAACCCCGCCGGAAACATTAGCCAGCCTGGCAGACGAGTTGGAAACAAACGGCCGTTTCATCATCCTCGGCTGCGGCGTAGAACCCGGCCTCACCGAAATCGTTGCCCGCCATCTGGCCGAAAAAATGACCCGCGTAGACGAACTCCACATCAAATGCGGCGGCATTCCCGAAAAACCCGCTCCCCCGCTCGGCTACAAAATCGTTTTTGGCGGGCGCAGAATGCCCCTGCGCGACTGGGACTCCGAAATTGTTGTAGACGGCAAAATCCAGTATGTCCCCCGCTACTCCGAACCGGAACCGGTCACCTTTCCGGGCGTTGGGCAGTGCGAAGCGTGGCATGAAGGGTTCAAACCCTGGATTCTGGACATTCCTGCCCTGCAAAATTTGCGCAAAGGCACACAAAAAACAGTGCGCTGGCCGGGCTACGCGGAAAAAGTGTCTGTTTTACGTGAATTAGGCCTGCTCAGTTTGAAGCCGGTATTGGTTGACGGCGTGGAAGTGATTCCCAAGCATGTTGTTGATGCGGTACTGTACCCGCATGTAAAGCTGGAAGAAGGCGAGCGGGATATTACTTGTTTTCGGGTAGAGCTGTTGGGTGAAAAAGACGGCCGTCCCTGCCATGCCACAGCCGAAATGGTCGATTGGCTGGACGAAGAGACCGGATTCACGTCAATGGCACGCACAACGGCCATGACAGGAGCCATTGCCGCCCGCATGATTGGCGCCGGTATGTTAACGGCCGCACACAACCCCACCCAATCACCCTTTGTCACACCGGAAAAAGTCATCACCGGCCCATTGTTTGACCACCTGCTGGCAGAGCTGGAGAAGATGAACATGCACATTGAAATGCACTTTCATGATTTGTAAGCGTTCAGCCGGTCAGCTAGTCAGCCAGTCAGCTTCATGACGTTTGACTAAAAAGTCGTTTATCTTTAATAAAAGCAAGGTGTGTTTGGTTGACCCAATCGGGTATTTCCTTACCCTGAAAAGGGGGGGGAGCTGATAAGCTGATAAGCTGAAATGCTGATAGCCAAACGCTTACCCTGATTCAACAACCAATCATTGATCATTGACGTGATTGAACCAGCAAACTTTGGGCTGCTGCTGCGCGGCTTCTTCCGGCGCAAGTGTGCCATCGACAACGGCCGTTACCTGGCTCCAATTAATCGCCACCTTTTCATACAGACTCACTGGCCGCGCAAAAGGGAATGCCGAGCGCATGACATCACCTAATGGGCGGGGTAAAAAGTGCCAAAAGCCCATTTCCTCTGCCACAGAAGGCCGGGCAGGAATATACCGGGGACGTGGTCGCTGGGTGCTGAGGTAAGTTAGCCACTGCCATACGGCTAACGGCCGTTCACTGTGCATACTCACAAAGCCCCCTTCCACCCACAGCGGCGTCACCCCGTCAAAACGGTCAGAGCCGGGAAAAGCCGTAATGCCCAAACTTTTTAGCAAAAGCTGGCGCTCATACTCCATGGGCAAATCCACCCAAATGGCAGCCTGCCGCCGGGTTGTTTGGGTATTCCACAACAAAAACCGGCCGCGCTCATCCATGGACAGACGTATTTGCTCAGCAGATGAACATTTCTCCTGCACGGCCGTTTCCATTAACAACGTCACATCCGGCATTTTGCCCGGCTGACCAGCCAGCGCCCCATACCAGCCCAACGCCGCTGCAATTTGCGCCTGGTTCAATGTTTGGTTACAGCGCACAGTTGCCTGCCCGGCGCAAGGATTTTGCCAGTTGTAGGCATAGGCATACAACGAATCCAGCCCGGTATCCAGATAACTCCATTGCAAATCGCTGGTTGGCGGCTGGGCAGCAATCAATCGGTCTATGTCGGCATTCATCTCATCCCAAGACCAGCGCAGGGAAGGCATGGACAGCCCCGCCTTCTGGTATGCTTCCTGGTCATAGTAAATCACCCGCATTTGGGCAGCGATGGGCATAAACCAGATACGGCCGTGCCATTCAGCCCCGCGCCAAATTTGCTCATAAAAATCAAGCGCATCAAAAGCAGGGTCAGCAGCAGCAAAGTCAGTCAGGTCAAATACATCGCCACGCGCCACCATAAACACAGAAGGCGCAACGGCCGCACCATCATACAGATAAGCCAGTTCGGCCAAATCATCAGGCAGTGCCTCTAAATGCACCAGCTCCACCGTGATGTCCGGGTTGTCGGCCATAAATTCTCGGGCGGCCTGGTCATAATCAATGACAGTCTGGTTGTTGTGATAATTGGGGGGCGGTATGGCAAAACGAATCACTGAGGGCGTCATCTGTTCTGACAGCCGGGTTCTTAGCAGTTGGTAAAAGGCGGGTGCTGGCTGGTTGGCACTGTCTAAAGCCACCAATCTGGGTGAAGGCAGGCGAATGTGTCCGGGAACGGCCGTTACGCCCCACGCTTCCGTTAGTTCTACCAAAATTGGCAGACGGTCGGCCAAACAACGGCGCTGGCAAAGCTGCTCAATCTCCCCCGACACAAAAAGCCCCACATCATCCACCCATTCCGCATCTGCTTCTGGCAAAACCAGCATACCCCAATCAAAAACATGCCGTTCTCGTGGCCCCCAAAAGGTGGGGTCTGTTGGTGCTTGCAGCCAACGGCCGTTTTGCCATTGGTAAAACACCAGCCGCTGCCGGGACTCCCCACTGCTATCTGTCCAGGTCAAATTGGCCCATAAAAAATCATCGCGCTGCTGAACACGCGTTACACTCAATCCACTGGCCACACTTTGCTGAATAATGGGCTGCAGCTGCGCCATTTGCCAGCCATCATCTGCCGTCAAAAAGGACAAATAGAGTGAGCCATCCCCTTTTTGCACCGCTTCATGCTGCAAATCCAAAATGGTTTGAATCTCTGTGCGCAGCTTTGCTTCAGACGTTTCGAGCTGTGCCTGACCGCCGCGCCAGGCAATAACAACGGCGGCGGCAACCGTAAAAAACAACAGCAAAAACCAGGCGCCACTCCCCCACCGCCTCTCTTTGCGAACAGGGAGCGGTAAATTTTCTGGCTCCTCCTCAAACTGCCAGTTAAACATGGTTTTATCACCTTTGAAAAATCTACAAAGGAATGGAGCGGCAAACTAATACCCGTATTCAGTAATCCGTATTCAGTAATCCGTGTGCTCTACCTCTGGTAATTTCGTCGGAAAACGGTATACGGACATCGAGTTACGTGTACTAGCTTTTACAATGGCGCAGTCATGTAGAGGTTATCTAGTTTGAAGTTGTGGTGTTTGGCGTAATATTCTCTGGTTCCGATGGCGCTGATAACGGCGATACGGCCGTAACCCGCATCTCTGGCCATTTCCTTGGCTTTTTCAATCAAACGGCTGCCCAGCCCCATATGCTGAGCTTCACCGCTGCTGCTTTCACCAATATTCAATGCCGGGCCATACACATGCACTTCCCGAATCATGGCATGGTTTTCCAGCTCCGGCAGCGGGTGGGGTAAATTGCGATGGGGAAATGAGAGGCGCAAAAAACCCGCCAGCCGGTCATCGTTTGTCTCAAAACTCAAAAAATGTTCCGTTGTCGCATCCGTTTCATAAGTCAACACCCGCAGCGACAAATCTTCTTCGCGCACCGTGTCCCGCCGAATTTCACGGCATCGAATGCAGCGACAGGGTGTACCGGCTTTTTCCAACTTTTGCTCGGCCACCTGACGCAAGTTGGCCTTTTTATTGCCTTCAACCACATTGGTGGTGGGAAAGTCACGAATAACACGGTTCAGGCGTACATACCGGGGCGTGTGGGGCATGGTGCGCATTAACACATCCAGCACTTCTTCTTCCGTGTAGGGGGTGTATTCGCCGCGCCGCCAATAGTCATATAGCTCGGCGTTTTCTACCAACATGCACGGGTAAATTTTTAGCTCGTCTGGACGAATGGCGGGGTCTTCCCAGAGACGGCCGTAATCTGCCACATCACTTTCCACCGTTGCCCCCAGCAAATTCGCCATCCAATGCCCATGAATCTTGAAGCCGCCCAACCGCAGCAAACGGAAGGCTTCTCGCGTGGCCTGCACATCATGTCCGCGCTTGTTCAATGCCAGCACACGCTCATCCAGGCTTTGAATGCCAACCTGTACCTTTGTCACGCCCAGGTAGCGCAGCCAGCGAAGCTCGTCCACGTCAATGTTGTCCTGACGGGTTTCTACTACCAGGCCAACATTGCGCCGGGGGCCAACCGCATTTTTCTGCTGCGCTTCTACCAGCGTGGCAGAATCTTCCCCGTTCATGGCATCCAGGCAGCGCTTTACAAACCATTCCTGATAATCGCGCGGGTAGCTGGACCATGTGCCGCCCAAAATGAGCAGCTCTATTTTTTCTGCCGGATGCCCAATTTGCTCTAATGCCCTGATGCGTCCGGCTGTTTGCTCGTAGGGGTCAAAGCCGTGCCGCTCGGCGCGTTGTGCGCCGGGTTCGTCGTGCAGGTAGCTTTTGGGCATACGCACGTCTGTGGGGCAAAAGATGCATTTTCCCGGGCAGGGGTATGGTTTGGTAAGTACGGTCACAACGGTGACGCCTGCCTGTGAACGGGTGGGCTTTTTCTGCAAATGGGTTACGACGTCGGGATCGTAAGTCATGAACCCACGTTCACACAATTGTTCATAGGCGGCGATAACGTCGCTCTTGGAAAGCCAGGGGAGGCCTTTGCTGGCGAAGGTGCGCATGGTGAGCTGGTATTTTTTGCCGGTTAACGGCCGTTTCCGCAGCAGCGCTTCAATCAACTGCACATACAGTGATTCTTGCCCAGGGGCAATCGTCACAGGGGCATGCTGCTGCTGCCACTCCGCAGCCTGCTCTTGCACCGATTCCGGCGGGGTAAGAATGTTTTTTCTAAACCGTCTACTCATAATAATTCAATAAATTCAGATACGGATAATCCAGATTGACGGATAATAGCACGCAGTGTACCCCGATCCAACTGCTTATGATCAGGAACAACAAGCTGCGCAAAAGGATCATCTCGCCTCAGGATAACATGGCTGCCGCGCTGTCTACGCACATAAAACCCAGCTTTTTCCAAGGCTTTTATACAATCACGGCCTGAAATTTGCGGGAGCGGACTCATACGGCAACAAGCAATGCATCAAAATGATCATCCGGGACTTCAATGCCATCTTCAACCAGCGTTTCGATGTACAATTCGATTGCTTCACGAATATTTGCGATAGCAGCTTCTTTAGTGTCACCTTGTGCAATACACCCTGGCAAACTAGGACATTCTGCCACCCACATGCCATCTTCACCCGGGAAAACAAGTACTTGCCTCATCATTACCACTCCTACAGCTAATAATCGTAAGGAATGAAGATTTAAAACTTACGGGGATTAGAGATTACACCGGTCTCCAATCTCTAATCTCTAATCTCCAATCTCAGTTTTATAGATTATTTCATTCTCGTTCCTAAGAAAGCTCTTCTACTAATTCTACCATTGCCCGCAAGGTCTCTATGTCAAACACAGTCATATTCATCGTTGTAATCGGTGAGTTGAGCCACAACGGCAGGCGTTCTTTAATCCGTTCGCGGGGGCCAACCAACGCCACTTCATCAATCAATGCGCCGGGCACTTTCATCATGGCAGCCCCTTTGTCACCAGCCAGATAGAGATTTTGTATTTCCTCTGCTTCGGCTTCGTAGCCATAGCGACAGGCCAAATCATAGTAAAAGTTTTTACCCTTTGCCCCCATGCCGCCAATATACAGTGCCAGCATGGGCCGCAGCATGTTGTAACAAATGTCCAGGTTATCGTTCATAACCACAGAAACCGTCGGTGCAATGTCAAAGTTGTGGTAACCCTTGCCGCCGCCAGCCTTGGCAAAACCAGCTTCTATGTAAGGTTTGTAAATATCGTCATATTTGTCAGGTGAAAAGAAGATGGGCAGCCAGCCGTCGGCAATTTCGGCGGTAAGCTGTACATTTTTGGGGCCAATAGCAGCCAGGTAAATGGGAATGTCCGGCTGGGCGTGCAGGGTGCTTTTGAGCGGTTTGCCCAGGCCTGTGGCATCTTCGCCTTGATAGGGTATTTGGTACAACTTGCCGTTGTAGGTGAGCCGATCTTCGCGCTTAAAGATGGCGCGTACAATTTCGACGTATTCACGGCTGCGTGTGAGGGGCATTTTGTAGCTGACGCCGTGCCAGCCTTCAACGACTTGTGGGCCAGAGAGACCGAGACCCATGAGGAAACGGCCGTCTGACAATTGATTCAGCGTCATAGCAGTCATGGCGGCATTGGCGGGGGTGCGTCCGGGCATTTGCATAATGGCTGTACCCAGCTTGATATTTTTGGTTTGGGCGCCAATCCAGGCCAACGGCGTCACAGCATCAGAGCCGTAAGCTTCAGCCGCCCAAACAGCATAAACGCCCAGGTCATCCGCTTCCTTGACCAATGCCATAGGCAGGTCTATTTTTCCGGCGGCGTATCCCAACATAATGCCTAATCTCATGACTATCCTCCCTCAAAAAATAAAGATTGATGATTGAAAATTCAAGCAAGTAGTAAGCAAGCAGCCGCATCCCGGCTGTGTTTGCTTGCCGCCAGCCCCGACCACACTTTCATTCATGATGGCGGGGACGGCTCACTTCTTTGAATTGTAAGGCAGGATGGGTGGAAAACAAAAAGCTCCACCGGGTTTGGTGGAGCTTGTGTGCCCTCACGGAGATTCGAACTCCGGTTTCAAGCTTGAAAGGCTTGCGTCCTAGTCCCCTAGACGATGAGGGCGTGCCAATTCAGCGACGGGGATTCTACCAAACAGGGGCACAGGGGTCAAGCACTTTTTGTATAATTTGGGTATGGATTTTTGGGAAATACGGCCGTTTCGGCCAGAAATGTGGTCTATTATCAGCAAACAGTTGGGCGAAACGGCGGCATGGCAGCTTGAAGGCGCACATTGGGGCTGGACAGCATGGCATCCGCAGCAGCCGGAAACGGCCGTTGGCTGGGCAACAGCCCACCGCCTGCCCGGCCTGCCCCGCCTGGTAGAAGCAAAGGGATACGTCAACCCGGCCAACCGGCGGCAAGGTGTGGGAACAGCCTTGCTGAACGCCGCCCGGCAAACATTGCAAAACAGCGACATTACGGAACTTTCCTGCCAGGCTGACCCTGCCAGCGAAGCTGCCCAATTTTTGCGCCATCATCATTTTGAGCTTGAGCATGAAGAATGGGAGATGGTTTTGCCCAATTTACACCACCTGCCTCCCATTCCCCGCTGCCGGGCAAAAGTTGTTACCCTGCCCCGCCCAAAGGCCATGACGACGTTTCAGGCGTTGTATGAAGCGGCCTTTGCCGGACTGCCCTGGTACCAGCCTTTTACATTGGCTGAAATTGCTTTTGGCCTGCCTCACAGTGAAGCGATGCGGTTTTTGCGTGTGGGCGATGAACTGGTTGGGTTTGTCTGGGTGCAGCGGCAAGCCCAACATGCCGTGCAGCTTGAGCCGGTTGGTATTGCGAAGGGGTGGCAGGGCAAGGGTTACGGCCGTTACCTGCTCCTCACCGTTCTGCACCAGCTCGCCCGCCAGCAAATGCAGCAAGTTACCCTGGGTGTATGGCGGTCAAACGAAACGGCCGTACGCCTCTACCAAACCCTCGGCTTCCAACACACCCACACCACCACCTACTACGCCTGCCACCTAAACAGAGAGTAAAGTGACAGGGTGACGAGGTGACAAACAGAAGGTCTCCCGTTAATGGCGCGGCGAGGACACCAGCCACAAAGAAATTCGTGAACAGTTGCTAACCTTTTTATGAGAAAGTCATTGCCAGAACCACATTACCCCGTAAAATCAACTTAAGCTTGTGTCCACCCCACCGCAGCCTGTCACCGCCCCACCAACACAAGCCATTAAAAATCCGCAGCTTAAAAATGGGAGATAAAACATGTTCAAAGATATTGCCGACGTACAAAAACGATTAGGCCAACACCAATACATCGCCTCCGAAGAAATATCCACCGTCGTTTACCTGGCCCAATCTCTGTGCAAACCCATCTTGGCCGAAGGCCCTGCCGGTGTCGGCAAAACGGAACTGGCCAAGGCGTGGGCTAAAGCGTTGAACATGCCGTTGGTACGGCTGCAATGCTATGAAGGGCTGGATGAAAGCAAAGCCCTGTATGAATGGGAATATGCCAAACAAATGCTTTACACCCAGCTTCTACGCGATACGCTGCGCGACGTGTTAAGCGATGCCACCAGTCTGGCCGAAGCAGCCGAACGCCTGGCCCAGGAAGAAGATGTCTTTTTCTCCGAAAATTTCCTGCTCTCCCGCCCCTTGCTGACCGCCCTCATGTCTGATGAGCCTGTCGTGCTGCTCATTGATGAAATAGACCGCGCTGATGTGGAATTTGAGGCATTTCTGCTGGAAGTGCTTTCTGATTTTCAGGTAAGTGTGCCTGAAATTGGCACGATTGTTGCCAAACACCAGCCTATGGTGCTGCTTACTTCCAACAATACCCGCGAATTAAGTGAAGCGTTGAAACGTCGCTGCCTCTATCTTTTTGTGGATTACCCCAGCCAACAAGCCGAATTGGATATTGTCCGCCTGAAGGTGCCGGATTTGTCGCCTGAGTTGGCACGGCAGGCGGTGGCTGTGGTGCATCAGCTTCGGAATATGGATTTGCGTAAAGTGCCCAGCATTAGTGAAACGCTGGATTGGGCACGGGCGTTGGTGACGCTAAACGCGGAAGCGATTGACGAGAAAACGTTGACGAATACGCTGACGGTTTTGCTGAAGTATGAGGCGGATGTGGCCAAGGCAAAACGGATGATGGGCGGCAATGATCCCCGTCACGGCCGTTACAACCGGTAATTTACGTAATCAGTCAAGCGTGGCCTGCCAACCGAAAATTCAGGTGTCGGTTCACGGTTTACGGATAACGGAGCATATAGATGGATAAACGAGTTGTGGAATTTATACGCGGGCTGAGAGCGGCAGGCGTGCGCGTGTCTATGGCCGAGTCGGTGGATGCGATGCGGGCTGTGGAAAAGTTGGGTATCCAGGACAAAACCCTGTTTCGGGAATCGCTGCGTGCCACTTTGGTAAAGGCAGCCGACGACTTTGCGGCCTTTGACCAGTTGTTTGACCTTTACTTTGGTGGAGGCGGCCCACCGCTGCAAAATGCGATGGAAGATTTAAGCCCGGATGAGCAGGATATGTTGAAAGCGGCACTGGAGGCACTAAGCGGCCGTTTACAACGTTTGATGGATTGGCTGACCAGCGGCGACGGCCCCACCAAAGAAGAGCTGGAGCAGTTGGCGCAGCAGGCAGGCATTGAGTGGGCAAACAATCCCCAGGAAGGAAGATGGGTCACACGGCGAATGCTTCAGCAAATGGGTATGGCGCATCTGGAAGACCAACTGCGCGAAATGATGCAGAAGCTGCAAGAAATGGGCATGAGTCAGGAAGCCATTGAAAAGTTAATGGGCGTGGTGGAAGCAAACCGGGAGGCATTGGCCGAACAGGTAGCCCGTCAGGTTGGCCTGCAAATTGCAGAAGAACGCGCCAATCGTCCCAACGATTTGTATGGCTCTGATTTAATGAACAAATCGTTTGGGCAGTTAACAGATGATGACAGAGTAAAACTGCGTGGGGAGATTGGGCGGCTGGTGGCACAGCTTCGCAGCCGGGCGGCGATGCGGCGCAAGCGCGGCACACGCGGCAAGTTTGATTCCAAGGGGACTATTCGGGCAAATCAACGTTATGGCGGTGTGCCCATTGAACTGAAGTATAAAAAGCAGAAGCTGAAACCAAGCCTGGTGGTGTTGTGCGATGTCTCCGGTTCCATGCGGTCTGTGGCGGAGTTTATGCTGCGGATGGTGTATGAAATGCAGGATCAGGTGTCTAAAACGCGCAGTTTTGCTTATTACTGGGATGTTGTCGAAATTGGGCCGATGTTGTCGCGAGATGACGTGGGGGGCTCGATTATACGGATTTTGGACACGGTGCTGCCTTATCAGCCGTATGCAACGGATTTGGGGCATTGTCTGGAGAATTTTTATAAGCAGTCGCTGGATGCGGTGAACGGCCGTACTACGGTGGTCTTTCTCGGTGACGGCCGTAACAACTACAACCCCGCCCGCGCCGATTTGCTCAAGGATTTACACCGGCGCGCCAAACGGCTCATCTGGTTTACGCCGGAATCGCAGCCGCAGTGGGGCACAGATGACAGCGATATGTGGGAATATTACCCGCATTGTGATGAGGTGTTTGTCGTTAGAAACCTGGCGCAGTTGGCAACGGCCGTAGACAAAATGATGGCCAGCTAACCCCAACCAACTGGTAAGCGGCAGGTGTGCAGGTAGCAAGTGGCAGGTGGCAGGTGGCAAACGTATAACCCGTAACCCGAAGTCCGTATACCGTTTTCCGGCAAAGTTACC
>CAZRIB010000022.1:0-18140 GCA_964600035.1 uncultured Ardenticatenaceae bacterium
AAAAGGATTTTAGCGTTGAAAATTGCAATTTTAGGTGGAACAGGAAATGAAGGTTTTGGCCTGGGCTTCCGTTGGGCGGCAGCCGGGCATGAGGTCATTATTGGGTCGCGGCTGGCAGAGAAAGGAGCCAAAGCGGCTGATGAGATGCGGGAAAAGCTGCCGGAGAATACGGCCGTTTCCGGCACAGACAACCTTTCCGCAGCCCAGCAGGCCGACGTGGTTGTCCTTTCTGTACCCTACAGCGCACAGGCACCCACGCTGGACACAGTAAAAGAGGCATTGGCTGGCAAGCTGCTCATCTCCGTGGTTGTGCCCCTGGGCGAAAAAGCCGCCCGTGTACACCGTTTGCCCAGCGGCCTTTCTGCGGCAGAAGAAGCCCAACAGCAAATTGGGGATGTCACCCGCGTGGTTGCCGCATTCCAGAACATTTCAGCCCATCATTTACTGGATTTGGCGCACGAAATTGATTGTGATGTGCTTATTGCCGGAGACAAGAAGGTAGACAAAGATGTCGCTGCGACGTTGTGCGCCGATGCCGGTATGCGCGGCGTAAATGCCGGGCCATTGCAAAATGCTTCTGTGCTGGAAGGGCTGACTTCTGTGCTGATTGGCATTAATATCCGCCACAAAATCAAGAATGCGGGTATTCGCATTACGGGGATATAAGGTTTAGAGATAAGCGATTGGAGAATGGAGATTGCCTAAACACGCCATTCTCCATTCTCCATTCTCATTTTGTACTTATACAGGTGTTCATATTGAAAGCCCTTAGGAACACAGCGTTTCGCAGAGGTCTCGCAGAGTTTCACAGAGTAAAGAAGAAAATCTCTTTACTCTCTGTGTAACTTTGCGGTTCTCCGTGCCACTTTGTGTTCCTGCTGTATAGTTATTTCATTTTTATGCAAAATTCTGTTACGTTAACGGCCGTTTCTCACATACCAGACATTCAACCCGGCGATGATTTGGCCGGTATCATTCTTGCCGCCATATCCCAAAATGGCCTGGCATTACAGGCGGGAGATGTGCTTGCCATTGCCCAAAAAGTGGTGTCCAAAGCAGAAGGGCGCTTTGTTTGCCTGCGCACTGTTGAGCCGGATGAAAAGGCAAAGCGGGTGGCCGAAATTGTAGACAAAGACCCCCGTTTGGTTGCCCTGATTTTGCAAGAAAGTGCCGAAATTTCCCGCATCAAACGCGGCGTTCTCATTACCACCCACCGGTTGGGGTTTACCAGCGCCAATGCGGGCATAGACCACAGCAATGTGGGCAAGGATGATGAGACGGTGCTTCTGCTGCCCCAAGACCCGGATGGCTCTGCGGAGGCGATTCGGCAGCGTATTTTGGCTGAAACGGGTGTGTCCGTTGGCGTGGTGATTACAGACAGTCATGGACGGCCGTTTCGGCTGGGCACTGTGGGCGTGGCAATTGGCGTGGCAGGCATTCCGGCGCTGTGGGACAGGCGCGGCGAACCAGACCGCTACGGCTATATTTTGCAGCACACCGATGTGGGCGTGGCGGACGAGATTGCGGCGGCGGCTGGTTTGTTGATGGGGCAGGGCAGCGAAGGAACACCCGTTGTCATTTTGCGCGGCCTGCGCCTGCCAGAAGTGCCGGGCAAGGCAGCAGATTTGGTCAGGCCAAAAGCGTTGGACTTGTATCGTTAGTGGCTAATTTGGAACGTTTGCAGAGGGTAAGAGCAATAAACGGCTGGCTGTGGCGGCTGTTTTTGGGGCTGTTTTTTTTCCTGGGGCTGGCGGGGTGTACGGCCGTTTCCCAAACCCAGCCTTTGCCTACCCGCGTGGCGCTGGCTTCTGTGCCAGAGCTGTCACCATCGACAACACCCATCCCGCCGACGTTTACGCCGAAACCGGTAACGGCCGTGCCCACCCCCACACTGCCCGGCCCATTGCCCACCTTTACCCCCTCCAGCACACCACTGCCCATTCCCACAAACACGCCCGTTACCCCGACCAATACACCCACCATCACCCCATCCCCCACGCCCGGCCTTTACATTTCCCCTACGCCCGTTATCAAACCACTTAACCAGTACAGCATCAACGAAGTCATTCCCTTTGAAGCATTCCCCCATCCGCCCAATGACAACGGCTGGGGCATGCATTGGATGCCAACCGTTAAGCAAGACCCCGGCGTAGTAGACCGGTTTGTGGCAGAAGCGGTTCGCATGCACATTAAATGGGTGGTCTTTTTGAATGATGGTACAAACATCGGCGACAACGATTATTTGGTGGAGAAGCTGGTTGCCAACGGTATCATGCCCGTCATGCGTCTGTACCGGTCCGAAGTTGTGCCTTATGATGACAATTTGGGAGAGATGGTTGCCCATTACCGGGCAAAAGGGGTGTACTACTTCCAGATTTACAATGAGCCGAATGTCAACATTGAAAACAGGCAGGGCTTTGCCAACCCCAACCAGTATGCAGTGGCCTGGGCATTCGCGGCGCGGGCTGTGGTAGCGAATGGCGGGCTGCCGGGCATTGGCGCTTTGAGCCCCGGCGGGGAATACCACGCATTGGACTTTTTTGACCGCACGCTGCGGGCGCTGGCATACAATGGTGATGCTTATCTGCTCAACCACGCCTGGGTGGCTGTGCATAATTATCACGGTACACGGCCGTATGACGACATAGGCGGCTTTTTACAGTTTCGCAAATACGATGAGATTGTGCGCAGTCATTTAGGGCGGTCACTGCCCATCATTGGCACAGAAGGCGGTTCTTACCATCCTGATCCGGCTGTGGAAACTGAATTTATCCGGTATCAGTACAACTACATGCGCAGCCCCAACCGGGAGCCATACTTTTTTGCATTTAGTTGGTGGCTGCTGGCTAATAAAGAAGGGGGCGGCCATGATGAAACGTGGGAGTGGCAGGCATTATTTCAGCCCGGTTTTGTCCATCCGGCGGTTACAGAGTTTTTCTACAAAAATGGCGGATAAGGGAATAACAAACAACAATTAACGAATAACAACCAATCCATTAACTGGGCGGCTGAGAGTTGGCCCCTTTTATGCTAAATCTTCCCCGTTTAGTTCCTGCTGCAAGTTGTGCCACAGCTTTTGAAAGCGTTCCAGACGGATTTTTGCTGCCTGCCGTGCGGGGGCGGTGTGCATGGAGGCAACGGTTTTTTCTTGCCAATCCTGTGCCAGGTTGTTTTCGATGAGATCGGCGGTGGTTGTTGGTTGAGAAGTGAGCCGCCAGCCTGTCCAATGAAGGGCGGCTGTTAGTCCCAGTTTTGCCAGTTTGTCTGCGTCCCACAAAACTTGTGATTCCAGTCTGGTAAGGGGTTCGTCTCGCCATAACCCCATGTGGTCGGCAATGGTT
Organism: uncultured Ardenticatenaceae bacterium; assembly: GCA_964600035.1. GTDB lineage: Bacteria > Chloroflexota > Anaerolineae > Promineifilales > Promineifilaceae > CAZRIB01. The sequence goes on from CAZRIB010000022.1 coordinate 3,342, forward strand.
TGGGCAACGGCTTCTATTTTTTCCGGGGGAAAGTCTGTTTGGGGTAAAAATTGACGGGCAAAGGCTGCCCCTTCCTGGGGATGGGTTTGTCCGGCATCTTTGCGAATGTCGTGGAGCCAGGCGGCGGCGGTAACGGTGTCGTGGTCTGCGCCGGTGAGGGCGGCTAGTTTTTGGGCGAGGGTGACAACGGCCGTTACGTGTTCCCAGCGATAGGCAAATAAACGGCCGTTTGCTTCTGCCATTGCCGCGTCATGCATGGCTTGCTGAACGGCCGTTTCCCACTGTCTTGTCTCTTCATCCATAACAATTTAATGCAAATAAGTAAGCATCCAGCCGTTCAGCAGATCAGCTTATTCCTGAAAATATGGCTGACAAGCTGATCTGCTGAACGCTTTTTTATTTAATAAGTCATCACTCTGGGCAACCCTTTGGCCTGAGCAACCCAGTCAACCACTTTTTGCGGGGTAGGCAGTTGGCGAACCAGCTTCTTTTCTTCATTAACCTCTTTCATTTTGGCATAAAGATTTTCTGGATTGCGCTGTGCCAATTCTGGAACAGTATCCACGCCAGCGGCCTCCAGCAGTTCGGCGTATTCCCCACCAATGCCCTTGATGCGAAACAGATCGGCGTGATTTGCCCATTTTAGAATTTGGCCGTCAGCGATGCCTGTTGCCTGCGCCAGGGCTTGCCGCCCTTGCTTGGTGGCTGCTTTTTCCAACAAAGCTTCTACAGTTTTAACGCCTGCTCCTTTCAATTTGGCGGCGTTTGCCTCTCCAATGCCTTCAATTGTGGTTAATTTGGTCATCGTTCATTACTCCCTCTAAGGTCTATGAAATATTATCAACAGTCAAGCCTTTACCTGACTGCGTTTATAGACACCCCTCTTTGATTTTGGTCACAAACGTCATGCCCAATTTTCAATTTTCTCTTTGATGGTGGCCACAAAGTAATCGGCCGTAGCCCCATCCAGAATGCGGTGGTCAAAGGTAAAGCTCACATAAGCCATTGGCCGGATGGCGATGGCATCATTGATCACCTTGACCCGCTTTTCGATGATGCCCACGCCCAATATGCCGCATTGGGGCTGGTTGATAATGGGCGTGGCAAACAGGCTGCCGCTTACGCCGTGATTGGTGATGGAGAATGTGCCGCCCTGGACTTCGTGGGGCAGCAGTTTTTTGCTGCGGGCACGCTGTGCCAGGTCGTTGACAGTTTTGGCAATGCCGCGCAGGTTCAAGGTGTCGGCGTTTTTGATGACGGGAACGATGAGGCCGTCTTCTAACGCGGTGGCCATGCCAATATTGATTTCTTGCTTGAGTTCGATGCCGTTGTCGGCCCAACTGCTGTTGACCATTGGGTGTTGGCGCAGGGCTTCGGCGGTGGCGGCAACGATGTAGGCGGTGTAGGTGAGGTTGATGCCTTCTTGCTGGAATTGGGCTTTGTGGGCAGCGCGGTGTTGGGAAACGGCCGTAAAGTCAAACTCAAACACCGTCGTTACGTGGGGGCTGGTGTGTTTGCTGCGCACCATATGTTCTGCAATGGCGCGGCGCATGTTGGTAAGCGGCTGGATAGTGCCCGGTACGGCCGCTGCTGCCGGTGCGGGTGCTGCTGGTTTGGGGGCCGGAGCAGGCGTTGACGCGGTTGGCGTTGGCGCGGCTGGCGTTGACGCGGCTGGCGTTGGCGCAGGCATGGCGGGGGCTGGTGTTGGTACGGCTTCTGTGGGACGGGAGGCCGCCGCGGTTCGAGCTTCAATGTAGGCCAGAATGTCCCGTTTGGTAATACGGCCGTCTTTGCCTGTGCCCGGCACGTTATCCAGCGAAACGTTGTTTTCGGCGGCAATGCGGCCAACAACGGGGCTAATGCGCCCGGTGTACCGCCGGGGGGTAAACCCGGCCGGTACAAATTCTGCGCTGGCCGGTGACGTGCTGCCGTTTTGCGGGGCAGCGGGCTGGGGTGTGGTAACGGCCGTTTCCGTTTTTACAGCCACCGGTTCCGGCTCCGGTTCGGGTTGGGGGGCAGTTGTTTGGCCGCTGTGGCCGGCATCATCAGGCACACTGTCTCCTTCATTGCCAATGACGGCCAAAACTGTGCCAACAGGAACGGTTTCCCCTTCCTGTACATAAATTTTTAGAAGCGTGCCTGCCTGTTCGGCCGTTGCTTCTGTGGTCACCTTGTCCGTTTCAATTTCCAAAATTGGCTCGTACTGGTCAACATAATCACCTTCTTGTTTGAGCCACTGGCTGATTGTGCCTTCGATAACGCCTTCGCCCATTTCGGGCATGAGTAGTTTGTAAGTCATGGTCTGTTTCCTGTGAGATTTGTGGGATTGATGATTGTCGATTAACGATTAACGATTGACGATTCGTAATTCATGGGAAAGGATGCCGGGTCTGCTTCGTGCATGATTTCGTAGACGGCTTTGTAAACATCAGGCGCGTGGGGTTTGGAGAAAAAGCTGCCGTCTGTGCCGTAAGCAGGGCGGTGTGGCCGGGCAGAGAGGGTCTTTGGCTCGCTGTCCAGCCAGTAGAAGCCGCCTTGTTTTTCGATGACTTCTTGCATCATGTAGGCTGTGCCGCCGCCGGGCATATCTTCGTCTACAAAAAGGATGCGGCTGGTTTTTTGCAGGCTTTGGACAATACGGCCGTTTACATCAAATGGCAGCAGCGTTTGCACATCAATGACTTCGGCTTCAATGCCAACCTGTGCCAACTGCTCTGCGGCCGTTAACACCTCCTGCAAGGCAGCCCCATACGAGACAATGGTAATGTCCTCGCCCTCCCGCAAAACTTCTGGCACGCCCAAAGGTACACGGTACGCATCAATGTTGTCTGGCAAGGTTTCCTTCAGGCGGTAACCGTTTAGCACCTCCACAACCAGACCGGGGTCGTCACCGGCCAAAAGTGTGTTGTAAAAACCGGCCGCCTGTGTCATGTTGCGGGGCACACAAATGTGTACGCCGCGCAGCAAATGTACCAGTGCCGCCATGTGTGATCCGGCATGCCAAATGCCTTCCAGCCGGTGGCCCCGCGTGCGCACAATGACCGGAGCTTTTTGGCCGCCTGCTGTGCGCCAGCGCAGTGTTGCCAAATCATCAGACAAGACATGAAGGGCAAAGAGGATGTAGTCGAGATATTGAATTTCGGCGATGGGGCGCAGACCGCGAATGGCCATGCCAATTGCCTGGCCGATGATAGTGGCTTCGCGGATGCCTGTGTCGCTGACACGTAGTTTGCCGTACTTTTGTTGCAGTCCCGCAGCGGCCTGATTGACACCGCCCAGGTGGCCTACGTCTTCGCCAAACATGATGACGCGGGGGTCGCGGGCAAAGATGGCATCGAATGCTTTTTGCAAGACCTGAAAGCCGCTGACTGTGGGGGAATTTTCGCTGTATTGAGCGGGCACGGCCGTTACTTTTGCCGCTGCTTTGTCTGTTTCACTGTACAGATGTTTGTCGAACAACTGCCGGTAATAGCTGGTTTGCTGTTCCAGCCACTGTGCCAGTTTTTGCCGGGCAGGATGGGGGGTGTTGTGTGTGGCAACGAGGGTTTCGTGAACGGCCGTCAGGACATCCTTGCGGTACAATGTTTGCTTTTGGGTCAGGCGTTGGCGGATTTGTTGGAGCGGGGCGGGGTCGGGAACGGCCGTGGCCAACGTCTCCATCAACGGCATCACCTCCGTTCTCAAATTATGAATCGGACGACTAAACGCCTTCCATGCCTTTTCCCGCATATGTTCTGCATGCCGCTTGGCATTTCTTTCAATCTGGTCAAGCTCTCCCGGCGTGGCAATCTTCTGTTCCACAATCCATTCCCGCATTTTCTTAATTGGGTCAAATTCTTCTTCAAATTGCAGCCGTTCCGGCGACTTATACCGTTCATGACTGCCAGAAGTTGAATGACCCTGGGGCTGTGTCATTTCTACCACATGAATGATGGCCGGGACATGTTCCTGCCGGGCAGTGTTGGCCGCTTTTTGAAAAACTTCCACCAGTGCGGGATAGTCCCACCCCTTGACTGTGTAGACATCAAAGCCCTCTTTACTGTTTGGCTCGCGCTGGAACCCCTTTAGCAGTTCCGACAAATCTTTTTTGGTAATTTGATATTCATTGGGCACAGAAATGCCATAACCATCGTCCCAAATAGACACGACAACGGGGGCGTGCAAGACGCCAATGGCATTAATTGTTTCCCAAAACAGCCCTTCGGCACAGCTTGCATTGCCAATTGTGCCAAACGCCACTTCGTTGCCATGATTGGAAAATTCAGTCAGGTGATGAAGCGATTCCAGCTCCCGGTAGAGGCGGGAGGCATAGCCCAATCCGGCCAATTTTGGCATTTGCCCGGAGGTAGGTGACAGGTCAGCGGCCGTATTCATTTTGTTTGATTGAGGCAGCCAGTTGCCATTTTCGTCCAGCAGGCGAGAAGCAAAGTGGCTGGTCATTTGCCGTCCGCCGGAGTGGGGTTCGTGGGTGACATCCGGGTCAGCATAGAGTTGGGCAAAAAATTGCTCAATGGTCATCATGCCGGTGGCAAAGGTAAATGTTTGGTCACGGTAATAACCGGCCCGAAAGTCACCGGGTTGAAATGCTTTGGCCATTGCAATTTGGGCTACTTCTTTACCGTCGCCAAAAATGCCAAATTTGGCACGGCCGCTTAGCACTTCACGGCGGCCAATCAAGCTGGCGTGTCTACTTTGGACCGCTAATGTGTAGTCTCTAAGAATTTCAGCTTTGCTAATGTAAATTTGTTGGGTGATTTGCTGCTTTTTTTGCCTGGTTTGTGATGCGTGTTTGTCTATCTCTGTTTCTGGCATGGTTCATCGACTCCTTGTGCATTCAGTGAAATTGGAAAGGTGGGTGCAGGCAGGTGGTGGGAATCACGCTGCCTGTTGTGGGTTATTGTGTTTTTCAGATGGTGATGCGAGTAGCAGGGAAGGGGGGAGTGGGTGATTGATTAATCATTAATCATTAATTATTAATGATTAATGGGTGTCACTTTGAAGTTGTCAAAGGTAACCCGTACTCCGCCCAATCCTAATGTTTCAACCATTAAACCAATATCGCCGCTTGTGAAGCTGTTGTCTGTAACGCGGCCAACTTCCTGGTTGTTTACGTAGAAGATGAGATTTGCGCCTTCGGCCTGTACTTTGAGGTGGTTGGTGACGTTGAGTCCCTGGTTTACGGCCGTTGATTCAAACCACCAATCGCCAACGAGAGGCACAATATCGTCGAGCGTGGCGCCTCCATTTTGGTATTTGCCAATCCACACATAGCCGTCGCCGCTGATTTTGAACAGGTAAAAGTTGTTGTGTTCATTATCTACACGGAACAACATGCCGTAGCCATTGTTTAGCGGGCCATCAATGGGGGTGGCTTCTACTTCATAGATGCCATCGCTGAATGTTTTGCCAGCCGTCGTCCAAATAAACAGGTCATCGGCTTTGACGGTCAGGTCAAATACGCCGTTTTGGACAAGGCCGGTGGTGTCAAAATCGTCGCCGGTTCGCCAACTGCCGGGTTCATCAAATGTTTCGTGGTAGGGGGGCGTTGAGCGGCATGCTGCCAGCAGAAAGATGGTGATGAGGGCGATGAACCAAAGAAGAAACGGCCGTTGTTTGCCCATAAGTAGCGACTCCGTTGACTAAATAGAGGGCTGCGAGTTTGTGCCCTTTGCTGGTTATTTTACTGTGAACCCTACCATCCAACAAACAACAGTAAAGAACAATTACATAAAAAATGAAAGGCTAAGGATTGATGGCAGAGGGCTTGGAGGCGGAAACGGCAAGATGACCATTTCCCAATCTCTAGTCCCTAATCTCCAATTTTGGAGAACTAGCAAAAAAAACCGCCCGAAGGCGGTTTCTCTTATTGTTTGTAATTGACAAGCTGGCTGACGGCTTACTCCATCGCCTCCACTACAAGGGCGGCGACATCTTTAACCTGCATGGGTTCGCCAGCTTCCCGATTGGCATCCAGCATCATGGTGGCACAGAAGGGGCAGCCAACGGCTAATGTTTTTGCGCCGGTGTTTCTGGCTTCCTGGAAACGGGTGGCGTTAACGGCCGTTTCCCCATGCTCCTCTTCCTTCCAATACTGTGCGCCGCCAGCGCCACAGCAGAACGAATCCGTACCATGATGATCCATTTCCAGCAGCGTGGCCCCGGCTTTTGCCAATACCTCACGCGGATCATTCACAATCCCATTATGCCGCCCCAAATAACATGGATCATGGAACGTCACACTCTCCAGCTTATCCCCATTCAAACGCAGCTTGCCCTGCCCAATTAAATTCGCAATCAACTGCGTATGATGATACACCGTATAGTGACCACCAAGCTCACCATACTCCTTGCCAATTGTTGTCAGGCAGTGGGGACAGCTTGTCACAATCTTCTTCTTGTCCGCACCGGCAGCATTTAATGTTTCAATGTTGCCCAGCGCCATCTCATAATACAAATACTCATTCCCAGCCCGACGCGCTGAATCACCCGTACACGTTTCATCCTCACCCAACACGGCAAAGCTCACACCAGCTTCATGCAAAATCGTTGCGGTTGCTCGCACCACCTCTTGCGAATCGGGGTTAAATGCTCCCGCACAGCCCACCCAGAGCAAATACTCATAATCCGGGTTTTCTGCAACAGTTGGTACATCAAAATCAAGCGGCTCTGCCCAGGCCATGCGGCTGTCCGTAGATTGCCAGGGATTGCCCTGCCGCTCCATTCCCCGGAATGCACCTTGCAGCTCATTGGGGAACTCACTGGCCATGAGCACCTGATCCCGTCGGATGTCCATAATGTCCAGCATGGGGGCATTCCCAACCGGACAAACATCAATACAAGCGCCGCATGTTGTACAAGCCCACAATGCACTTTCACTCAGGGCAAATTCAAGCAGTGGTGTATCCGCCGGTTCACCATTGGCAAGTGCTGCCATATTTTCCCGAATATGATACCGCTTGTTTATCTCAATGGCGGCTGGTGACAGTTCCTTGCCGGTGTTGTAAGCCGGGCAAGCCTGCTGGCAGCGGTTGCACATAATACAGGCAAACGCATCGACAATTTGGGTCTTGTGCAGGTCAAACAACGTGTTTGCGCCAAACTGCTCAATGGATTCATCTTCAAAATCCAGCGTAAAAACCTGCCCTTTGTAGGTACGGTTAGGGGCTGTCATAAAATTAAACGGCCCCATGAACAAATGGGCGTGTTTTGTGTAGGGGAAGTAAGGCAAAAAGATGAGGATTAACCCTAATGCCATCCACCAGCCAAAGTGCCAGCCAAAATTGAGGGCTGGTGCAGGCCAATTAGCAAAAAGGTTAGCAGCTAAGGTAGCAAATGGCTGAGCGGCATCTGCACCTTCCTGGGCAACCAGCATGGTGGCGCTAAAGAAACGGAAACCAACATGCAGCAAAATGAAAAATGCCACAATTAAGGAATCTTTGGGAACGCCTGAACGGGCATCTGGATGCATTTTGACATTTTCGCGGGCTTTGAGTACCGGGTCGTTTGCGCCAAAACGGCGGATGATGAAGTACAAAACACCAATGAGGACGGAAATGCTGAAAATGTCGGCGAGAAAACGGTAAGCCATTGCGATGGGATTGTCGCTGGCAAAGAAGTGAAAGCCTGGAATCATGCCTTCCAGTACGTCGATGGCATTGACCAGAAAGTAGAAAATGAACCCCCAGGCAACCCCGTAGTGGAACAGTGAGGTGAGTTTGCGATGGCGAATGATGCGTCCCTGGCTGAACAGGGCTATGAGGCCATCTCGTACCCTTTTGGGCAGGTTGTCGTAGTTGAGTTTGCCTTGTCCCCGGTTGATAATGGCTATCATTTGCCCAAAGGTGTTGGCTGTGGCAGTGATGGAGACGATTACCAAAAAGCCGAATAAGATGCGTTCGATATTTGTTAACATGCGTTCCCTTCCTGTTGTGGGTTTGATGGGTTTGTGCTGATTGCCTGCAAGTCTAGCAAAGTGGGCAGGTGCGGGCAATGCAGGTTTGTGACGCACTGCATTATAAATGATGGGCGGCGGAATGGGCAAGTGAATGGGGGGTATTGGAGATTGGGAGAATTGGGAGATTGGGAGATTGGGGGATTGGAGATTGGGAGATTGGAGATTGGGAGATTGGGAGATTGGGAGATTAGGAGATTAGGAGAATTGGAGATTGGGAGATTAGGGGATTGGAGATTGGAGATTATGGATTGAGGTGGCTTCTCTGTGGTTTTGTTGAAACCTTCTGTACAGGTTGCCGTTGCTTTTTCATTATTCGTCTTTCGTCATTCCTACTTTTATAATGGCGGGTATGATGCAGAAATTAGCAGGTAGATTGTTGATTGGGGTGGCTTTTTTATTGTTGGCGGCGGCTTTGTGGCCGAATGCTGGCTCTCTGTACGGGTTGACTGGAGAGGAAGAAGTGCCGGGAAAGGTGGCGGGGATGGGGCATTGGCTGGTTACGGCCGTTCGCCCACAGCCCCGCCTTGCTCCAGAATCATTTACTCCCACCAATATCGCTGTGCCTTTTGGCATCAACACCTTTTTGGAGCAGGAAGTTGAGGTGGAAAAACGCGCTCGCAGCCTGGAGCTGATTCATGAAGCCGGATTCCGTTTTATCCGGCAGGAATTTCCCTGGGAAGATATTGAAATTCACGGCAAGGGCGATTTTGAAGACCGCCGCCATGAACCGGCGCGCTCGGCGTGGGAAAAGTATGACAACATTGTTGCTCTGGCCAATGAACAGGGTATTGACGTAATTGCCCGCCTGAGTAACCCGCCAGATTGGTCGCGGGCACTGCCAGCAGAAGAGGTGGGCACAAATGCCCCTCCGGATGATTTTCAGGATTATGCCGATTTTGTGACGGCCGTTGCCACCCGCTACAAAGGTCAAATCCACTACTACCAGCTTTGGAACGAGCCAAACGGCAATGAAGAGTGGGGCAAGCAAAACGTAGACCCGGAAGCATACACCCAACTGTTGTGCATGGGTTATGAGGCCATCAAAGCAGCAGACCCGGAGGCAGTGGTGCTGGCCGGTGCGCTGACCCCAACCGTTGCCATGGACGGCCGTAACATGAACGACCTCATCTTTCTTCAGCGCATGTACAACGCCGGGGCCGGTAACTGCTTCGACGTGATGTCGGCGCAAGGGTACGGCCTCTTTTCCGGCGCAACAGACCAGCGGCTGCGGCCAAACGTCATCAACTTTCCCCATCATGAATACATTCGTGATGTGATGGTGCGCAACGGGGACGGCCGTAAACCATTGTGGATTAGTGAAATGGGCTGGAATACCGTGCCGGACAATTTGCCTGCTGTTTTTGGCCGGGTCACAGAAGCACAGCAAGCCCAATATGCAGTGGCGGCTTACCAGCGCATTCGCGAACAATGGCCTTGGGTAGAAGTGAGCAATTACTGGTTCTTTAAGCGGGCAGCCGATTATGAGCGTGACCAGCCATTTTACTATTTTCGCATGATGGAGCCGGATTTTACACCGCTGCCGGTTTATGAAGCGATGGCTGCTTATACCAGCGACTTGCCTGCGGCTGAACCGATGCCTGCGTGGCAGTATAGATGGCGGGCGTTACGGCCGTTTCTCTTCACCATTGGCGCGTCCATCCTCTTTTTTGCCCTTTTGTACAGCCTGTACCCCAAAGCGGCGAACCTATGAAAAAGCAAACATCAACCGCCATCCTCCACATCGCCATCCTTCTGTTGGCTGCATTCTTCCGTTTCCATGCCCTGGACGCGCAATCTTTTTGGAATGATGAAGGCAACAGCGCCCGTCTGAGCGAGCGGTCGATACCCCTTATTATTGAAGGCACAGCCAGCGACATACACCCGCCGTTGTACTATTTGCTGCTGCGCGGCTGGCGTGAACCGCTGGGCGAATCGGAATTTGCCTTGCGTGCTTTTTCGGCGTTTGCCGGTGTGTTGACGGTGGCTGTGGTCATGGCAATGGGCGCATGGCTGGCTGGTTCACGGGTGGGCTTGATGGCTGGCTGGCTAACGGCCGTTTCCCCACCTCTCATCTACTACAGCCAGGAAACCCGCATGTATGCCTTGCTGGCCTTGCTGGCTGTGCTGTCCACCTTTGTCCTGATGCGATGGGTCACAGCCCAAAATGGCCGCCGTTGGGCAGTGGCCTATGTGCTGCTGATGGCCGCCGGTTTGTATACCCACTACTTTTTTCCGGCAGTGATGCTGGTTCACGGTGTTATGTTTGGGTGGATGTGGCTGCGGCAAGCCGGGCGGTTTTCTTTTTTGCCGCCATTGTTGGCTGGTAAACGGCCGTTTCGCCAACAACTGCTGCATTGGTTCGGGATGACTGCCCTATCCCTGCTGTTGTATGCCCCCTGGCTGCCCATCTTCTTGCGGCAGGCTGGCGGGCGGCCAACTGTACGCCAGCCTTTATCCACCTTTTTGGTAGATGCAGGACGATGGTTGGCCTTTGGCGCAACAGTTTCCAAAGCTGAAGTGATTATTGGCGGCTGGGCGCTTTTGCTGCTGCTGGTCGTGGCGTTGTGGCGGGGCGGACGGGTGGTCTGGCTGTGGCTGCTGGCGGCGGCTGTGCCTGTCTTGTTTATGTGGCTGGCGGGCACAACAGACCCGCCATTTTATAAATTTATGGTAACGGCCGTTCCCTTTTTATGGCTATGGGCTGCCCAGGGAGTGCTGCCAAAACCGGCACCGGCGGCAAAAAACGGCCGTTTTGCCATTAACCTGCTTGTTTTGTTTGCCCTTACACTCACTGCCACCGGGCTGGCGCGTTCCTTGCAAAATATGTACACCAATCCCGCCTATGCCCGCGCCGATTACCGGGGGATGGTTCAGCGTATTTTGGCCGAAGGGCATCCCAATGCCGGCATTATTTTGGATGCGCCCAATCAATGGGAAGTGTTCACCTATTATTACCACGATGTTGACCGGGTGTATCCCATTCCAAGGGGCAGACCAGACCCGGAGGTGATTGATGCGGAGTTAACGGCCGTTACTGCCCGGCACGAACGGCTCTACGCTATTTTTTGGGGCGAGGCACAGCGTGATCCGGAGAGGTTGGTGGAGCGCTGGCTGGATGACCATGCTTTCAAAGCGGTAGATGAGTGGGTGGGGGATGTGCGTTTTGTGATGTATGCCGTTTTGCCTGCGTTTTCTGAGGAGATGGAAACGGCCGTTTCGGCGACATTTGGCGGCGAAGTGCGGCTGGTGGGGTTTACATTACCCCAGTCGGCTTACCTGGCCGGGGATGTGGTTCCGGTAACGCTTTTTTGGCAGGCAGAACGGCCGTTAACCAATCGCTACAAAGTTTTTCTCCATTTGATAGACACAAACGGACAGTTAGCAGCACAACGGGACAGTGAACCGGGCGGTGGTTTGAACCTGACCACACTTTGGCAGCCGGGTGAAATCATTGTAGACAAACATGGTCTCTTTTTGCCGGTTGATTTGCCGCCGGGAGAATACACACTTTTGCTCGGCCTGTACGACATTGCCGACCCGGCGGCTCGTTTGCCGCTGGCCGAAGGCAGCGACGTTTGGGAATTGGCACGGATTGTGGTGGAGCCGTGAACCGTTAGCCGTGAGCCGATGACGGACAACGGATTACGGACTACGGACTACGGAACACGGGTACTAGAGAATTTTATCGGCGAAGGCGGGTAAAGCGGCTGTGCCGCCGGTGTGCCAAAACAGGACGTTTTGCCCGCGTGTAAATGCGCCCCATCGAATTAAGTCAATCAGCCCGGCCATTGCCCGCCCGGTGTAGACGGGGTCTAGCAAAATGCCTTCGAGCTGGGCAACCATCTGGATGGCTTCCCGTTCAGGTTCGCCAACTTTGGCGTATCCTTCCCCCAGGTAATCGTCGTTGACGGCAATGCGGCTGCCGATTACGGCCGTTTCCACACCCAAATGCGTAGCCGTTGCCGTTGCCAGTGCCCCTACCTGTGCCTTCACATTTTCTGCCGGATGGTCAACACTAATGCCCAAAATCTGGCCGCGAAAGTTGAAAATTTCTGCGCCAAGAACAATGCCAGCCTGCGTGCCGCCGCTGCTGCTGGCAAACACAATAAAGTCAATGTTCAAATGCTGGGCTTCTAGCTGTGCCATCAGTTCTTGCATGGCAAAAACATATCCCGTTGCCCCCAACACATTTGACCCGCCCAAGGGGATGAAGTACGGGTTACGGCCCATTTTGCGCAGTTCTTCTATCACTTCAGGAATGACGGCGTTCGTTGGACGGTCGCCAGCCCAGTAAATGTGTGCCCCCAGCAGATGGTCGAGTAAAATATTGCCTGTTGTGATTTCGGGAGGGGTGCCGCGCAGCACCAGCCCGCAGCCCAGACCAAATTTGGCGGCAGCGGCGGCTGTTTGCCGGCAGTGGTTGCTTTGGGGAGCGCCCGTTGTGACAAGATGGTCATATCCTTTGTCAATGGCTTCTGCCAGTAGAAATTCCAGCTTGCGGGTTTTATTGCCACCTGTAGCCAGTCCGGTTTGGTCATCCCGTTTGATGTAGATTTCTGGCCCGTTCAGGTGTTTGCTGAGCCGGTCACATTTTTCTATCGGTGTGGGCAAGTGGGCAATTTGAATGCGTGAAGGAAATTTTGGTTTCATAATACTCCCCATATTTGTTTGGGATTTTGGCTGATTATACCAGTCACGGCCGTAACGTCAGCATTTTACTCTTGCAACGCCTGAATTGGTTGGTGACAAGCTTTTAAGTAAATCCTTAAGGTATCTTCTTCAAGATGAAACATGCAAAAGGTGTATTTCAATCTCGAATTTTTCAAAATTTTTTTGCGGTTTACATACCTGACCCCAGTCAAAGGAAATAACTGTGTTGGAGCAAGTTGAAGCAATTGAATTAGACGAGCCATTTGTAGATGTGTTGACAGAAGGCTGGCTGCATAAGGTTATGGTTATGTTTGACTGGATTGGCCGCCTGCCACTCTGGTTTTTGGCTTTGGTGTGGCTGGCTGTAGCGGCTTTGACTGCATTGGGCTGGCGGTTGTTGGGGTATAACGGCCGTTTCCCGTTGTGGGCTGGCGGGTTGGTGGCACTGTTTACGGCCGTTGATGCCATCCTCCTCATCTCACTGCCCCGTTTGCAAATATCCTTTGGCCGCTGGCAAGGCCAATGGCTGCCTTTGGCTGTTCCGCGTGTGGCGGCTGCGTTGGCAGTGGGTGTGGTGGGGTTGTGGCTAAAGCCGGAAACGGCCGTACTCCTTCATGCACTCATCCAGTTTACAGCTTTGGCCGCTTATATAAGAGGCGCTGTCATTGAACCTGCCCGGCTGGCAATGTCGGAAATCGTTATTTTCAGCGACAGGCTGCCCATAGAGGCCCCACCTATCAAAGTGCTGCATATTTCGGATATTCATGTGGAGCGGTTGGCAAAACGAGAAGCCCAACTGTTGGAACTGGCAGCCCAGGCACAGGCTGACGTAATCGTCATTACAGGTGATTATGTTAACCTTTCCTATAACCGTGACCCGGAAACGCTGCGTCAGGTACGCCATTTGTTGAGCCAGTTGTCTGCCCCGCATGGGGTGTATGCCACGTTGGGCAGTCCGCCAGTGGATTTGCGGGAAACGGTTGTGCCCATTTTTCACGGTTTACCCGTACATTTAATGCGGCGCGACTGGACAAAGCTGGATTTAGGTAACGGCCGCAGCCTGACAATTATTGGCATGGACTGTACCCACTACTTACCCCAGGACAGAGCGCAGTTGGCACGGTTGGCAGCCCAGGCTCCCGCTGATGCGCCGCAGTTGTTTTTGTATCACTCACCAGAATTGATGCCGGAAGCGGCCGAAAGTGGCATCGATTTGTATGTATGCGGCCACACCCATGGCGGGCAGGTACGGCTGCCTGTTATTGGCCCACTGCTAACCAGTTCTCAACTGGGGCGGCGGTATGTGATGGGGTTGTACCGGGAGGGGCGTACCCATCTTTACGTCAGCCGGGGTGTTGGTTTGGAAGGCCTGAGTGCGCCAAGGGTTCGTTTTTTGGCACCGCCAGAAATCACGCTGTTTACGATTCGTGGCAAATGATTTGAAGAGAGGTGGCAGGTGGCAGGTTACATACCTGCAACTCGCAGCAGCATCTTGCGTATTATAATGTGATGGTTTGTGGAAAGAATCACAAATACTCAGTCAAGTGTTCTTTGATGGATACAAAGATTGGTTCAATCTCCGAGATTGAACCAATCTAATCCCTCATTTCACATGTGACTGAGTACAAATGACATACTATTATTTTGAGTGAAAGGATGCTGGAACATGACAACACATGCACAATCGCCTAAATTTGTGAAACCGGTACGGGAAGTGCCATTTTTGCTGCGGGTTATTTGGTTTATTGTGTTTGGCTGGGAGATTACGGCCGTATGGATTTTGGTGGCCTGGGCGTTAAACCTGACGATATTGGGGCTGCCGTTGGGCTTGTGGATGATTGACCGTGTGCCGCAGGTTTTGACGTTAAAAGCACGTCCCGGCGTGTATGTGGTCGGAAACGGCCGTGCCACCTTCATTCCAGACCGTCAGCCACCCTTTTTACTGCGAGCAATTTACTTTTTGATAATAGGCTGGTGGTTTAGCTTGTTGTGGGCGTTTATCGCCTGGCTGTTGTGTGCCACCATCATCTTCCTGCCCGTTGGCGTACCCATGCTGCACCTGCTGCCATTTGTAACCACCTTGGGCAATGTATAAAGATGATCAAAAACGGCTGTTCTTTGCGGTTTGCCTGAGTCATTGACAGAGAAGACGACATGAGCAGCGCGCTCAACACCATGAATGAAAATGGAGCAGG
>CAZRIB010000023.1:0-7840 GCA_964600035.1 uncultured Ardenticatenaceae bacterium
GCACCCGCAAGTTATAGTCATCTTTGAATAGTTCGGCAAGGGCGTTATAATGTTTACCGTGGAAAGGAGCTGAGGAGAAAGACAAATAAACGGCCAAAAACAGGCTTGCCTTCCCCCTACCTGCCCTTCCCAAAAGACTCGCAGCTTCATTTATTTACCCATTCATTCAACTCTATAGGAGGAGTTAAGATGAAAAAGAATCTTTTTGTTTTTCTGACAGCTTTGGTGTTGTTGAGTCTCGCAATTGCCGGATGCGGCGGCAGCCAGTCCGGAGACTTACTGGGGGCCATTCAGGAAAAAGGGACAATTGTGGTCTCCACAGATGCAAACTATGAGCCTCAATCCTTCTTAAATGAAGATGGCGAGTTTGTCGGTTTTGACATTGATGTAGCCAAGGAAATTGCCAAGCGGTTGGGCGTGGAAGTGGAATTTGTCACGCCGGATTGGGACATCATTACGGCTGGTAATTGGGGCGGACAATGGGATATGAGCGTCGGTTCTATGACGGTGACCACTGCCCGGCAGCAAGTACTCGACTTTGCTGACCCGCCTTACTACTACACACCGGCACAGTTTGCCGCCGCCGCCGACAGCGGTATTACTTCACTGGCAGATATTAATGGGCAGGCTGTTTGTGTTGGCCTTTCCACCACCTACGAAACATGGCTGTCTGGTGACCTTGAGGCGTTGGGTTTGCCGGAAACCAGCTTTTTTGCTGACCCGCCAACCGATATCACGGTTGTGCCTCTGGCAACTGACAATGAGTGTGTGCAATCCATTCAAGCTGGCCGGGAAGAGTTCCAGGTTTTCCTGACTTCCAATACAGTTGTGGAAGCGGCTATTCGTGAAGGTGCGCCTGTTGTTAAAGTCGGTTCTCCGGTCTTTTCTGAAAATCTGGCTGTTGCCTTTGACAAGAGCAGTGAGTTGGATAATACGACGTTGGTTGCTCGTGTCGGCGAAATCATTCAGGAAATGCATGATGACGGGACATTGAGTAATTTGTCTATGCAGTGGTTTGGCGAGGATTTGACGCAAGACCCGACGAAGTAAGTGATGTGTATGTTGAGGGGTAACGGCCGTTGCCCCTCATTGTTTTGTGGCGTGACATTGTTGCTGTCACGCCACTTCCTTTAACAACTCAAGACCAGCCCCACACGATTGGAGATTCGCAATGGATGCGACAACACCCCCCAATACCCAAGACCTGGCTACCCAAATTCAGGCACTTAAACGACGCCAAAGGCAGCGTTTCTCATTCGGCGTCAATCTCTCCTACACGGTATTAATGTTGTTTTTGATTGCGGCATTTAGCGGCATTGAAATAAAAATAGGCAGCATCACCTTATTCAAAGCCATTTCTCTCGACTGGGAATTTATCAGGCAGCAGTGGTCATTTATTGCCACCGGGGTTTGGTTAACCATTCTACTTTCTGTTTTATCTATCTCTTTGGCAACCGTTCTGGCCTTACTTGGCGGGTTAGGCCGTTTATCCAAATTTCCCCCAGCCTATGCCCTGGCAACTTTCTATATTTCCCTCATTCGCGGCACGCCATTACTTTTGCAAATAATCTTTTTCTTTCTCGCGTTACCCCAAATGGGTATACGGCTAACCGGCCTATGGGCAGGCGTTTTGGCATTGGGGCTTAACTACGGCGCTTATATGACCGAAATTATGCGGGCTGGCATTCAATCCGTTGGCATTGGGCAGCGCGAAGCGGCGCTGGCTATTGGAATGCGCCCCGGCCAAATTATGCGGCGCATTGTGCTGCCCCAGGCACTGCGGCTGGTTATTCCGCCCATTGGCAACCAGTTTATTGCCATGTTAAAAGATACTTCCCTCATTTCTGTAACAGGTTTTGTGTGGGAACTGCTTTGGCGTGCGCAAAAGGTTGGCCGGGCAAATTTCAAGTCACTGGAAGCCCTTTTGATTGCCGCCATTTTTTACTGGATTATCACCATTATTTTTTCAACCATGCAATCACGTGTAGAAGCCTATGTAGCGAGAGGAGAACGGACATGAGCGCCATTGTTCGCGTTGAACATTTGCACAAATATTTTGATACCCTCCATGTTCTTAAAGATTTGTCTTTTGAAATTAACCGGGCGGAAGTGGTGTGTATCATTGGCCGCAGTGGGTCTGGTAAATCGACGCTGCTGCGCTGTTTGAACTTTTTGGAACAGCCGGATCATGGTGTGGTGGAAATTGACGGTGTTCGTGTTGAGGCAGGGGGCCGGGGCAAGGCGTATCAGGAGCAGGTGCATGATTTACGCCTGAAAACGGGTATGGTTTTCCAGCAGTTTAACCTTTTTCCGCATATGACGGCTTTGGAAAATGTAATGGAAGGGCCGGTGACGGTGAAGGGATTACCCCGTGAGGAAGCTGAGCAGATTGCCCGTGAGAATTTGGAAAAGGTGGGGTTGGGGCATAAAGCTGAAGTGTACCCATCGCGGCTTTCTGGCGGGCAGCAGCAGCGTGTGGCTATTGCGCGGGCGCTGGCTATGCAGCCGCAGGTGATGTTGTTTGATGAACCAACGTCGGCATTGGACCCGGAGCTGATTGGTGAGGTGTTGGCTGTGATGCAGCAGCTTGTGGAAGATGGGATGACGATGGTGACGGTGACGCATGAGATGGGGTTTGCCCGTGAATTTGCTGACCGTATTTTTTATATGCACGATGGGGAGTTTGTGGAGATTGGGCCGCCGGAACAGGTCTTTGGCGATCCGAAGGATGCCCGTACACGGCAGTTTTTGAGTTCTTTTGTGAAGCGGGAAGGTGTTTGACGGTAAGCCGTGAGCCGTGAGCCGTGAACCGTAACCCGTAAGCCGTGAGCCGTGAGCTGTGAACCGTGAGCTGTGAACCGTGAGCTGTGAACCGGAGTGACCCGTAATTAGAATACGGATAACGGACAACGGGATACGGACAACGGAAAAAAGGGAAACATGATGATTGAGTTTGGTATTGCATTTGTTGTGTGGGCGGTGGGGCACAGCGTGTTGGCTTCGCGGCGGGTGAAGGCCTGGGTGCGGGCGCGGGTTGGTGAACGGCCGTACACAGGTTGGTATCGTCTCGTTTACAACGTAGTGGCGACACTTTCTTTTGTGCC
The DNA here is from genome assembly GCA_964600035.1 of uncultured Ardenticatenaceae bacterium. GTDB lineage: Bacteria > Chloroflexota > Anaerolineae > Promineifilales > Promineifilaceae > CAZRIB01. The sequence continues at coordinate 3,105 of CAZRIB010000023.1, forward strand.
GGTGCTGTGGCTGATGGCAACGGCCGTACCATCCACACCCATCTGGTCAATTCCCGCACCATTCTCCTGGCTGGCCGTGCTGGTGCAGTTAGTGGGGCTGGTTGGGCTGACCATCTCCCTTTACCAGACAGATTTTCTCTCCTTTGTGGGCATTACCCAGGCCGTTGATTATTTACAAGGGCGCAGTGATGAAGAGAAACGGCCGTCTACCCTGGTCACAACCGGCCCTTACGCATGGGTGCGCCATCCTCTCTACTTTTTCAGCTTGCTTGTGCTGTGGTTCTCCCCGGTGATGACCCTGAACAGCCTGCTGTTTAACCTGCTGGCTACCTTATACTTTGGCATCGGCTCCAAATATGAAGAGCGCCGCCTGCAAGATGAATTTGGCAGCGCTTACACCGCCTACAAAGCCAAAGTCCCCTACCTTTTCCCCTTTCCCCGGCCAAAAAACAGCTAATTATATATAAGCCTGCATCAAATAGTGTGGCGATTGCCGTAATTTGTGGCAGGTAACAAGTGTGCAAGTGGCAGGTAGTAAGCAGCAAGACCTGCAAACTTGCAACCTGCGACCTGCCGCCAATTGTTATTTATTCTCACTGCCGTACTTTTTCTTCCACTCGTACAGTTTGTTAATGGCTTCCAGCGGGGTGAGACTGTTGACATCCAATTCCCGCAGTTCTTCCAACATTGGACTGGTTTCTGGAAAGAGTGCCATTTGCTGGCTGGGGGTGAAGCGGCTTGGCTCAACGGCCGTTGTCGGGGCGTGGGCTTCCAGTTCCTTCAAAATCTGGTTTGCCCGGTTAATCACATCACGCGGCAAACCGGCTAACTGCGCCACGTGAATGCCATAGCTGCGGTCTGCGCCGCCCGGCACAATTTGATGCAGAAAGACAACGCTGTCTCCCTCTTCGGCAACGGCGATGTTGTAATTGCTAACCAGTGGCAATATCTCCGCCAGGCCAACCAGCTCGTGGTAATGGGTGGCAAACAACGTTCTGGGTTTCAGGCGGGGATGGTTGTGCAAAAATTCCACAATGGCCCAGGCAATAGCCAGCCCGTCGTAGGTGCTGGTTCCCCGACCAATTTCATCCAGAATGAGCAGGGATTTTTGGGTGGCGTGGTTAAGAATTTCGGCCGTTTCCACCATTTCTACCATAAAGGTGCTGCGCCCGGCGTGCAGTTCATCATGCGCGCCAATGCGGGTAAAAATGCGATCAACCAGACCGATATGGGCGGAATCGGCTGGGACGAAGCTGCCAACTTGCGCCATGAGCACAATCAGGGCAACCTGCCGTAAATAGGTGGATTTACCACTCATGTTTGGCCCGGTGATAATTTGGATGCGGTCGGTTTCGCTGAAATGGGCATCATTGGGCACAAAGCGTTCGCCCAACGCTTGTTTGGGCAAAGATTGTTCGACGACAGGATGACGGCCGTTTCTGATTTCCAGCGACAGACCATCATTCAACACCGGGCGCACATAATTTTGGGCGGCGGCCACTTCTGCCAGTGATGCGGCCACATCCAGTTGGGCTAACCCCTGTGCGGTCGCCAGCAGTCTGGCAGAATAAACAGCTACCTGCTGGCAAATTTCCGTAAAGACCCGGCGCTCAATCTCCAAAATCCGTTCTTCCGCATTGAGTACAAGCGTTTCATACTCTTTCAATTCCGGCGTAATGTACCGCTCGGCATTGGTCAGCGTTTGCTTGCGAATGTAATCCTCTGGCACAAGGTGGCTGTTGGCGCGGGTCACTTCAATGTAGTAGCCAAACACCTTGTTAAAGCCAACCTTCAGCGATGAGATGCCTGTCCGTTCCCGTTCTTTTGGTTCCAGACTGGCGATATATTCGCGGGCATGGGCTGATGAATTCATCACGCCGTCCAGTTCCGGGCTAAAGCCGGGGCGAATGACGCCGGGTTTGTTGAGGTTGGTTGGCGCGTCTTCGGCAATGGAGCGGGCAATGAGGTCGGCGGCTTCAGGGCATGGGTCAAGTTCTTTGGCAATGTCGGCCAGGGTGTTGTGATTGGCAATAAGGGTTTGCAGGTTGGGGATGGCGGCCAGCGCCTGCCCGATATTTTCCAAATCGCGCGGGGTGGCTTTGCCACCTAATACCCGATTGGTCAGGCGTTCCAGGTCTGGGATGCCTTTTAGATGCTGGCGCACGTCGGCACGCAGCAGGGCATCGTTAAAGAAGGCTTCGACGCGGTTGAGCCGTTCTTCTAATTTTTGCAGGTCGTGTAACGGCCGTGTCACCCGGTCGCGCAGCAGACGCGTGCCCATTGCCGTGACCGTTTTGTTTAGCACGGAAAAAAGCGAATCGGCCTTGTCGCCCATAATGGACTCAGTCAGTTCCAGATTGCGGCGTGTGTTGGCATCCAGCGCCATGTAGCCGTCGGTGGTGTATGTGGACAGACGCTGTATCTGGCCAATGGCGCCGCGCTGGGACTCTTGCAGATAGTAGAGCACTGCCCCTGCCGCCCGGACAGCCAGCGGTTTGTTTTCGCAGCCAAAGCCGCTGAGTGTGCTCACCCCAAAATGGCGCAGCAAGGTTTGCCGTGCCATGCCTTCTTCAAAGCGGTAGTCGGGCAGTTTGCTGACGGTTTTGGCTTCGTTGTAGAGGGTGTGTTCGCTGTCTGGCACAAGGAGTTCGGCGGGGGAGATGCGGGCCAGTTCTTCGATGAGGGCGCGACGGCCGTTTAGGACAGTCGTGGCAAATTCGCCGGTTGTGATGTCGGCATAGGCCAGTCCAGCCCGTTCGCCATCTACCACAGCCGCCGCCAGATAATTGTGGCGGCCTGCTTCCAACATACCCGGTTCTATGACTGTTCCGGCGGTAAAAACACGCACCACTTCACGGGGGACAAGGCCATTTACCGGTGTGCTGCCAATTTGTTCGGCCAGAGCCACTTTGTACCCTTTGGCAATGAGGCGGGCAATGTAATTTTCGGCCGCATGGAAGGGGACGCCTGCCATTGGGGTGCGTACACCTTTGCCTTGCGGCCTGCTTGTCAGGACCAGGTCAAGCTCGCGGGCGGTAATTTCGGCATCCTGGTCAAAGGTTTCGTAAAAGTCGCCCAACCGGAAAAAGACAATGGCGTCGGGGTATTGTGCCTTGATGTCGAGGTATTGTTGGCGGCTGGGGGTTACTTTTTTTGCCATGCAAGCTCCTTAATAATGGATAATGGATAATTGATGATGAGTTATGTCAACAAACAAGAATCTGTGTCCAAAATCAATCGTTTGGTTTGGATGGTTCAGGTTTGTGTTTTTGTTGCAGCCAGGCTTCCAGCACGCTGCGGTGGCGGGGTTCCAGTTTGGTTAACGGCCGTATACGGGTCATGTGGTCGTTCACTTCCTCAAACTGCATCCCTTTTTCGTGCATCAGGTATGCGGCAACCAATGTGGCGGAACGGCCGCGCCCTTTGGCACAGTGAATGAGAACATTACGCCCCTGAGCGATTTGCTCTTTTGTCCAGGCAACGGCTTGCTCAATGACTTCCGGCGGCGGCACGGTGACATCGTACACCTTGAACTGGATGTGGTTGATGCCGTGACGGCCGTAAAAAGCCACATCATCTTCCCGTTCGGCACGAATGTTGATGACGGCATTAATGTCATTGTCCAGCAAAAATTGGTAATCGCGCGGGTAAGTCGGTGCACCACCTACCCACAGTTGGGGCACAATTTCGTCAAACCAGCGATGCCCTTGAATCCGTTCATACACAAAGCGAATAAGAGGATAAAACTTGTCAAATAGCCAGTGAAACGGCCGTAAAATTATCTTCATCATACCCAATAGCTTAAACATTCCTCGCCAAACAAGCAAAAAAAGAGGGTGCATTTACACACCCTCTTTTCCTAAATGAGCAAACGCCGATAGGCGAACGCCTAACTAACGACTGATAAACAAGCCATCCATCACCTCACCGGCAAAGCCCATTGTCGAGCCATCCCAATACAGTGAGAACGAACAACTTGTGCTGCTACCCAGCGAACCGGGCACACATTGGATAATATCTGCCCCATCACCGGCCGCGCCAGATACACTAAACGTGCCGTTGGTGGTCAGGTAAATATCGCCATTGCTGTCCAGCCACGTACCAAATACATCTTCACTGCGGTTGGTTAAGCCCACATCCGAGCCATCAAAGTACAAACTCCAACTGCCGCTGGTGTTTGCGCCCAAAGTGTTGGCTGTAAATTTGAGCAAATCTTCATCGCGGGTACGGCCGATTCCCACATCCGCATTGCCAATGGTGCTGATAATCAAAGAACCATCCTGCGCAAAACCAATGGCATCGACATCCTCACCGTTTGACGATAGACCTACATCTGAACCGTCAAAGTAAAGCTCAAACGTACCGGCCGTTGTTGTACCCAGAGAAGTTGGCACAAAGCGGACAATGTCGGAATCATCCACGCTACCTACATCAGGAATGGTGGAAGCACCTACAAAGCTCATCAAGATGGAGCCATCCGCATTAATGTGGAAGGCATTGATGTCTTGGCCGCCGCTGTTGTTTAACCCAACATCTGAGCCATCAAAGTACTTAGACCAAGTGCCACTGTTTACGTCGTAAGCCATGATGTCTTCGTCGGCAAACGAGACACCGCCAGCATTGCCATTTGTGTTGGAGCTAACGTAAATCACTTCACCGCCGCTGCCCGGTGTTGGGGTTGGCGGAATGGGTGTATTGGTAGGTACTGGCGTATTGGTTGGTGGAACAGGCGTGTT
>CAZRIB010000023.1:7940-16012 GCA_964600035.1 uncultured Ardenticatenaceae bacterium
GGAACAGGCGTGTTTGTTGGCCCAGGCGTATTGGTTGGCGGTACGGGCGTGTTGGTTGGAACCGGCGTATTCGTCGGTGGAACAGGTGTGTTGGTTGGAACCGGTGTGTTCGTTGGTGGAACGGGTGTATTCGTTGGGGCAGGGGTGTTGGTTGCTGTAGGCGGTGGCGGTGGCGGCGTGTTGGTTGGCGGGATGGGTGTGTTGGTGGGGGTTGGTGCTGTGCCAAATGTGCCATCCACAACCAAAGCAAATGGCTGCGGCCCTTGTGGAACATTAAACCCGGACACTTCCACTGTCCATGTGCCGGCGGCGGCATTTTGTACGTATACGTTTTCCACGTTGTTGACGCGGTCCAGGCTGCCGCCCGCAGCAGACCAGCCATTGCTGAAGACGTTGCCCCGGTATACTGTGCCGCTGGGGGAGGTGACGGTCAGGTCCAGGTCGTTGACGAGGTTGGCGGCGGCGGCGGCGGTGGAGGGGTAGTCGCTCCAGACCAGTGTGACTTTGAAGGGGCTGCCACTGCTGCTGATGCTGTATTGGTAAACGGCCGTGCCGTTCGTCGTCAAGCCTGTTGTGTTATCCACATACTGGTGGCTGCCATCGGTGGCATTTGCCAAATTAATTTGTCCCCAGCCCTCATGCACATTGGGGATGGGATAGTCATTATCATTCACGCCGTCATTGTTTTCATCCAACAGGTCAACGGCCGAATTTATCAACGTCGCCTTCACCAGCGCTGCACTGGCCGAATGGGCATCCGTCTTTTGGTAAAAGTCACGTACAACAGCCGCGCCGCCAGCCGCAATGGGGTTAGACATGGACGTGCCGCTCATATATTTGTATTGGCTGTCATACGGGTAACCATAGCCATCATACTGCCAGGCATTGTTTTGCGGGTTTGGCGAGCCATCATACCCTTGCTGGTACAGGTCAGAATAGCCGGAAAGAATCCAACTGCCCGGTGCAACAATGTCTGGCTTGATACGGCCGTCATCCGTTGGCCCCCGGCTGGAGAAAGCGGCCATTTGCTGGGCATTGCCCGCGCTGGGGTCATTGGCAATGGGGTTGGCCGGATAATCACTCGGCCAGGCTGCTCCCCAGGTAAAGATGTCATTCACACCCCCTTGTGCGGCGCAGTTTGTATAGCCCAAACCGGTATCACACGGGAAATTGTCCGGGCGGGCATTTTCACTGGCGCCCACGCTGATGACATTTTTAGCGGTGGCCGGAGACCCCATCGAATCGCTGTCGATGATGCCGTCGCTGTTGGCATCAGTGCCAGAGTTGCCTGCGGAAAAGGTGATGGTCATATCTGGATTGTTCCAGATAAATTGGTCGGCCTGTGCAGCGCTGTCGGTGTATGAACCGGCTGCGTCGCTGCCCCAGGAATTGGAGTGGATGCGTGCGCCTGCATTGTAGGCTTGCTGGAAGAGCTGGTTCAAATCTGTGGGCAAACCCGTCAGGTAGTAGCCGTCCGGGTAGAAGAAGCGGCAGATGCCGGCCATGCGTACGTAATTTTCGGTGGACTGGAAGACGAGGTGTGCGGCGGGTGCTGCTCCTTTGCCGATGCCGCTGGCATTGCCGTCGCCCACTGCGGAAACGGCCGTATGTGTTCCATGCCCGCTGTCCACATCAATCGCACCGTCATCAATAATTGTGCCAAAACAGGAATCGGGTGTACCCGGCCAGTTGAAAATGGCCGTAATGCGGCTGGCAGGAATGTCAGCATGGCCGTTGTTGGCTGTACCGCCACCCAGGCCAGTATCGGCAACGGCAACCGTTTGGGTGGAGCCGTCGTAGCCGTTGGCATGTGCCACTGCGCCGCCAATGATCACGCCTGCCCCAATTTCGTTGTGGGGTTCAAAAAGCTGGAAATTTTCCACCCAGGCAATGTCTTCAATGGCGGCAATGGTGTTCACTTGTGCGCTGTCGGCGGCAATGACCAGGTAACGGCCGTCTTGTTTGAGCAGAGCAGCGCCGCTGGCTTGAACGGCCGTTGCTGCTGCGGCGGCATTCCCCAATTGGTCAACAGAGACACGGTAAAGTTGAATGTCGCTTCGCAATAATGAGGGGCTAATTTTATAGGCAGGGGCAAAGCGGCCTACCCAATTGACTTCGCGTATTTGTGCCGCTGCCTGTGCCTGTTCCGGGGTCATGCGTACCTTTAAGGCGTAATCGGGGATGTAATCGCCAACAACAATGCCCAGGTTTTCCAGTTTTGCCCGCCAGGTGTCGCGGACGGGGCCATGAAATTGAACAATGTAGTAACCGGCTTCACCTGCAGGTAACGGCCGTGCTTCTAACCCTTGTGGTACGGCCAGCGATTCGCCCAATCCCGGCGCAAATGTGCCTGCTTGTAGACGAATAGGTGCGGCTGGGCGTAAGGTAATGGGGACAGTGGCCGCTCTGGCAGAACCAAAGGCTGCCAGCCCAATGAGGGCGATAATTCCTATGGCAATAACTCTTTTCAAACGCATATTTTCCTCCTCAAATTGGAATGTAAATTAATCCATTGGCGGTTCAAACCCCACATTTGGCCGCCAATGTGTTTCACACAATGGATGAAGCGAAAAACAAAAAGAGAACAGCGCCGATGTTGGAAACGGCCGTTCTCTTCAAGATTTAGAAATTAATTGAAATATGCGTTTGAAAAATGAACAAAATTATCCCAGCCCATGGTAGGTGGCAGGCAGCGGAATTTACAATTAAAAGTTAGCTACCTTACTAACCATTCGTTTTTAACTTGGCAAGATTGGTTCAATCTGCCAGATTGAACCAATCTGAAAACCGCTAACTTATTTACGAACGCTTACTTTAGATAGGGAAAATCAAAATAGCGAATAATGCTTGCCTGAAAGGCATCAAAGCAAGCATACACAACCATGGTGAGAATTGCAACCACGAAAAAAGCAAAAAATTGCTTGAGGATTAACGACAGAGGGAATTTCAGAAGGCGGTCAAAAATAGCAAATGTGCATCAATCAAGCTATGCAGCAGCCGCAGCAAATGCACTATCAATCGTTGTTGTTAATTGCTGAGACGTAAAAGGTTTGGCCAAAATTGCGTATGACCCCAGCCGCTTTGCTTGGGCAAATAATTCATCAGAACTACTGCCACTAATGATTATCACTGGCACATCTTCTAATCCGGGGAGTTCATGCCGGGTTTGCAAGAATTCTATCCCTGTCACTTCCGGCATCATTAAGTCACAGCAAATGACATGGGGTAAATCTTTTTCCAACTGTTCCCATGCCATAGGGACACTGGTTGCTGTGGAAATTTGGTAGTTATCGTCTCTAAGAATCATTGAGATCAAATGAAGAACCATTGGATCATCGTCAATGACCATTACCTTTACCGGATTATTCGAATCCAATTTTGAGTGATTATCTGCCATAGACAACACTCGCTTTAGATACCCATTTGATTTTCAGGCTTTTGGGCAAGCCGGTTAGAAAAGACACCCATTTGAAGAAAATGTCCAAATTGCCTGCAATTATTATTATGGTAAGAAAAACAAATAGTTTGAAAATAGGTAACTCTGGCTACGAAAAAATGACTGCATATGTCATTCATGCGGCAGCAGGGATATTCAAAGTTTCTTGAATAGCAGAATCAAGCTGCGATTGGGTAAATGGTTTTGGGATGCACTGTTTTGCGCCGGCATTGCATGCCGCTTCTAGTAAATCTTTATCGCTTGCCGCTGTGATGACAATAACGGGCACATCATTAAGAATTTCGCTTCGCTTGCTGCTTTTTAAGAAATCAAGTCCGGAAAGTGAAGGCATCATTAAGTCGCAAAAAATGAGATTGGGCTTTCCGGAACTGCTGATCATTTCCCATGCTTGCTGGATGGATTCGGCTGCTAATACTTGATAGCCTTTTCTGGTTAGCATGGCGCTTGCCATCATGCGGATGATACGATCATCATCTATGATTAAAATTTTGGTAGTCATAAGCAGCCTCGTAAAAGCAGTTATCCGGGATGGGTTCACGGTTTTTTAACGCATATTTCATTGTAAATAGTTTCTTGTGTGGGGGTATAGGAGAGTGGGTCTATTTGAGTGGGGTGTGGGAGAAACGGCCGTTTTCCATAAAAAATGGGCGAGTGTGAAATACCCATCACACCCGCCCGGCAGCAAAAAGGAGATAACAAAATGAGCAACCAGAACTGGCTGTTTGCTTATAAAAATGGTGGGGAAGGCGAATTGCTTCGCCCTCCCAACACCCCCCTACCAGAGTGTCCGGAACCTCTTCCCAAAGAGAACCCGGTTAGCGCGGCAATAATGCGTTAGATTGGCGTTCAACCACATCTTTTAACAAGCTGCGCATAATGTCCAAAATTTCCACCAGGCGATAGTCAGAAAGTTCATAAACAACGGCGGGGCCGTTTCGGGTGGTTTGGACAAGGCCGCGCTGCAGCAGCACCCGTAAATGTCTTGAAACAGTGGGTTGTGGGAACCCTAAATGCTCAGCCAATGCAGTGACATGGCGAGGTTTTTCTGCCAGCGCGTAGATGATTTGTATTCGCTTGGGGTCGGCAAGCGCCTGGCAAATGTGTCTGTGTAAAATATCCAGTTCGTCGTTTCCGGGAATTTTAGTCATTTCGATTTATTCATCCATTCGTATTTGCGAATACTTGCCTCAGTATAGTCCAGTCATCTTTTTAACCCTAGCGAGGGATGTCATCCGCTTTCTGTGAGGATGATCATGTAAACGGCCACAAAATAGAAAACTGCATATTAAATGTTGCAGCAATTATTTGATGTTTACATGCGATATGCACTTTATGCATATCATGCATGTAATGCATAAATGGCTTTTATTGCGACGTATGCCGATTGTGATGTTTGTCACATGCGTTGTGGACTTCTGTCACTTATGGTCTGCATGGTCGGTTTGGTATGCTGTTAGTGTGATTGTTAAATATTTCACAAATGGTGGTGTGATGCGATGGCTGAGTTATTAACGGCACGTGAAGTACAGGAAATGTTAAATGTGGATCGTTCTACGGTATACCGGATGGCGGAGGACGGCCGTTTACCAGCGGTAAAGGTTGGTAAGCAGTGGCGTTTTCCTCGCGAGAAGGTAGAAGCGGTGTTTGGGTTTTCGTCGAATGTGGCTGAGCCGGTGAAGAACAGTGGTGTGGGGGAAACGGCCGTTGCCGAAAAAGACAGCAAAAGTTTAGCCGCACTGCTTCCTCTAGATTGCGTTCAACTCATTCAAGACACCTTCGCCAACTTGTTGGGTGTCATGATCATCATTACAGACATGACAGGCATGCCCATCACTGAGCCAAGCAATTCCTGCGGCTTATTTGGCCTGGTGAATCAAACACCGGAAGCCGTCCAGCGCTGCATCCAAAGCTGGCATAACCTTGCTGAAAGCCTGGATTTGCAGCCCAAACTCATGAAAAGCCACCTGGATCTTTTATGCACCAGAGGCCTTATCCGCGTGGGTACAGAGCTAAAAGGGATGGTTGTAGCGGGCTGTATTAAACCGGAAATATGGCCTCCATCACCAGAGAGAATTGCCCAATTGGCTGCTGAATTTGGTGTGGAGCCTGATTTGATGACGCAGCACATTGACGAAGCATTTGAATTAAATGACAGTCAGAAAAAGAACCTTTTAGGAACCATACAAGAAGTTGCCAATATCGTCGCCCATATCGTTAAAGAGCGACAGGAATTAGTAACAAGGTTAGACAAAATTGCCGATTTAACTCGTTTATAAAGGAGCATATAAATGAAAAAGATATTGATATTAGGTGCAGGAACGGCCGGAACAATGGTGGCAAATAAATTAAGCCATGTCCTCAGCCGGGATGAATGGAAAATAACAATCGTTGATCAAGATGAAACACATTATTACCAACCGGGCTTTTTATTTATTCCCTTTGGTATTTATGGTGAAAATGATGTGATCAAACCCAAGCGGGACTATATCCCGGCTGGTGTTGAAATGATCATGTCGAAAATTGAACAAATTGAGCCGGAAGAAAATCGTGTTCGCATAGAAAAAGATAATCGTTATCTGTATTACGACTACTTAATTATTGCCACGGGCACCCACCCAGACCCGTCCGAAACCCCCGGACTGCTTGGCCCGGAATGGCGCAAGTCAATTCATGATTTTTACACCTTTGAAGGGGCAACAACATTGGCAAAAACGCTCCGTACCTGGCAGGGTGGCCGCCTGGTGATGAGCATTATGGAACTGCCCTACAAGTGCCCGGTCGCACCTTTGGAATTTATTTTCCTGGCTGATTGGTATTTCCATCAAAAGCAGATGCGGGACAAGGTGGAGCTGGTGTTGGTGACACCGCTGCCCGGTGCATTTACCAAGCCGCGTGCCGGACAACTGCTGGGTGACATTTTAGACCAGAAGAATATCAAGTTGGTTCCGGAGTTTTATACTGAACGAGTAGACCAGGAAGCACGCAAGCTTGTTTCTTATGATGAGCAAGAGGTGGCGTATGATTTGCTGGTGACTGTGCCGGTAAATAAGGGGGCTGAGGTAATCGGCCGTTCCGGGTTAGGTGACGAGTTAAACTACGTTTCTGTAGACAAGCACACCTTCCTTTCCACCCAATACGACAACATTTTTGCGCTTGGTGATGCGGCAAACCTGCCTACCTCCAAAGCTGGTTCAGTGGCCCACTTTGCCGCCGAAACATTCATCGACAACTTCCTGCGCTACATAGACGGCCAGGAAATGCTGCCCACATTTGATGGCCATGCCAACTGTTTCATTGAGTCCGGGTTTGGCAAGGGCATTTTAATTGACTTCAATTACGACGTGGAACCGCTGCCGGGCAAATTCCCGCTTCCTGGTGTTGGCCCATTCTCCTTATTGCAAGAGTCAGAAATGAACCATTGGGGCAAGATGATGTTCCGTTGGATGTATTGGAACATTTTGCTGAAGGGAAAAGAAATGCCCATTACATCCCAAATGTCAATGGCTGGTAAGTGGAGTTAGGAGGGCAAAATGGACCCGACAGTGATGGAACTCAATCAAAAGATAGATGCGCTGACAGAGCAAGTTGCCTTTTTGGCAGAGGAAGCACGCCAACAGCAGCGCCGCCGCCAGGAATGGGACGAGCTTAAGAACGATTTGACGCCGGTTGGCATGGAAGTGTACCGCTTGAGCGTGCAGCAGTTGGAAGAAGTAGAGAGCTATGTGCAGCTAGAGGATGTGCTTCGGCTGGCAAAGCGGTTCATGCGAAACACACGCAACATTGAACAAATGCTGGATCAACTGGAGAGTTTGGCGGCGTTGAGCCAAGACCTCTCTCCTCTTTCGCAGGATGCATTTTTGACTTTGATGAAGCAGTTAGATGAATGGGAACGCAAGGGGTATTTTGCTTTTATCCGTGGCGGAATGGAGATTTTTGACAAGATTGCCACGTCTTTCACAGAGGATGACATTCATCAGCTTGGCGAAAACATTGTGTTGATTTTGCAAACAGTGAAGGAAATGACCCAGCCTGAGATTATGCGGATGGTGCAGAATACGGCGCAAGTCATTCGTGAAGAGGAGCCACCTGCTGATGTGAGCATGTTGGCAATTTTGAAACAGTTAAATGATCCTGCTGTCAAGCGGGGTTTGGCAAAAACATTAACGGTGTTAAAGACCGTTTCAGAAAATTGATTTTTATTTCAACAAAACAAAGGGCTATTTAGCCGGAGGTATATCAAGATGACCGTACGTGAGATTGCTGGTAAAGAAGTTCACTTTGGTGAAGATGGGTTTATGGATAACCCGAATGAATGGGACAAGGCCGTGGCTGAGGAGTTGGCGAGTGAGATTGGTATTTCGCTGACGCCTGAACATTGGAAAGTGATTGAGTTTTGCCGGAAAGATTTTGAAGAACAGGGGGATGCGCCAACGCTGCGCCGGATTACAACAGTGGCGGGTGTGCCCACTAAGGATTTGTATAAGTTGTTCCCGAAAGGGCCGGCCAAGAAAGTGGCTTATATTGCTGGCTTAAAGAAACCGTCGGGATGTATATAACCAATGGTTATGCTTGTTTATGTGGGACTTTTAAGGAGAGTGTGTGATGTTTGAAGATA
>CAZRIB010000023.1:16112-17938 GCA_964600035.1 uncultured Ardenticatenaceae bacterium
TGGTTATGCTTGTTTATGTGGGACTTTTAAGGAGAGTGTGTGATGTTTGAAGATAGTGATCGCAAGTTGTGTATTATTTGCTCGAAGGGCACGCTGGATATGGCTTACCCGGGGTTGGTGCTGGCAAATGCGGCGCTGATGGAAGGGATTGACGTGACGATGTTTTTCACTTTCTGGGGGCTGGATATTATTAACAAGCGGAAGATGAATCATCTGAAGTTTGTGCCGGTGGGTAACCCCAGTATGCCGATTCCGAATGCGGTTGGTGGGCTGCCGGGGATGACGAATTTGGCAACGGCCGTTATGAAGCGTGAGATCGCCAAGTTAGACTTTCCTGATGTGCAGGAATTTCTGGACATTATTGCAGACTCTGGCGGCAAGATGTATGCCTGCAAGATGTCGGTTGATATGTTCCACGATATGCACATGATGGATGAAGACGACATCTATGAGCGTGTAGAAGGCGTTGTTGGTGCGACTGATTTTATGGAGATGAGCAAAGACGCGCAGATTATCTTCATCTAATAAAATGCAAACAGGTTAAATATGAAAAGCGTCCGGCTAAACAACCGGGCGCTTTTTTGTTGGTTAGATGAGTTTGGTGATTTGGTCGGCGATGCCGAGGAGGAGGATGTAGCGGATACCTTTGCCGAGAACGACCCAGAAGGTGAAGATGCGCCAGTCGAGATGGAGTGCGCCGGCAACGGCCGTTAACGGATCCCCAATAAACGGAACCCACGAGAAAAAGAGGGCGGCTGCCCCATAGCGGCGGTAAAAACGTTCCGCCTTGGCCCACGTTTGCGGGTTAATTTTTACATATCGTCCCAGAACAAAATCCGCGCCTTTTTTGCCGATGTAATAGTTGAGCAGTGCGCCCAGATAATTGCCAGCCGTTGCCACCAGTCCCACTACAAACACGTTGTAGCCGAGCGGCGGCATACCCAACACAAAAAATTCTGAGGCCAGCGGAACAAGGGACGCAGACAGGAAGCTGATGAGGAACAGCCCCAGGTAACCTAGTTGAAAGAAAAATTCAATCACAAGGGATCGCGCCTGCTGTTAGATGAGGCCCAGCCATTTCAGGAGCAGGTCGCCCCACCAGTAATAGCCGCTGACGAGGAACAGCACGCAGCAGCAGCACAGCAGTAGTAGCAAGGAAACGACGATGAGTGTGGTGCGCCGTTTTTTGCTGCCTTGTCCACTGCCGGCGGGAACCAGCGGCGGGTTTGGTGAGGAGCCAGGCTGTGGTTCTGCTGGTGTTTCGGCAGGCGGATCGACAATTGGGGATTCGGCCGTAAATTGGGAGACGGATGGCAGGTCAAAGGTAGGCTCATCGGCTGGTTGGGGGAATTGGATGTCCGGGATGGCGTGGAGATCGTCTACGGCCGTTACGTCTGGCGAGGCGGCTTGTGCCAAAGCGGCCTCAGTCTGTTGAAAGAGCAGTGTCACGCCGCTGCCCAGTGCGATTTCTGTTTCGTCATCCAGCAAAACCGGGTCTGCGCCCATGCGCACACCATTAAGAAAAGTGCCGTTTGTGCTGCCCAAGTCCTGAATTTGGTAGCTATCTTCCACCTGGGTCAGGCGGCAGTGCTGGCGGGAGACTTCCGGGTCGTTAAAAACGATGTCGGCCATGGGGTCTCGGCCAATCGTTAGGGAACTGGTGAGAAGGGGATAGGTTTGCCCGGGGTTGGGGCCTTTGCTTACCACGAGTTGAAATTGATTTGTAGACACGGCCGTTTCCTTTTTGCTTGTTACTTTACCGGATGATTACTGAGTGAATAAATTGTACTTGATTTGTAAGCCGCTTTCCAAGTTATCGGCAAAAC
>CAZRIB010000024.1:0-4971 GCA_964600035.1 uncultured Ardenticatenaceae bacterium
CAGATTGAACCAATCTTGCCAAGTTAAAAACGAATGGTTAGTAAGAATTGTAACTACATAAATGGGCGGGGATTAGAGATTGGGGGTGTTACGCCTCAGCACCTCTGCTGCCTACCCGTATTGTTACATTAATTTCGCTTGATAATGTCTGCCGTTAAACTGCGCAGTGTGGCTTCGGCCAATTTTACCATGTTGGCATAATCGCTCAGGTTGATCATCATGGCCGGGGTGTGGGCGTAACGCCCTGGGGTAGCAATGGTCGCCGCAGGCACACCGCCCCGTGTCTTTTGGATGGTGGCTGTATTGGTGCCGCCCCCACCCGGCTGCCGAATCTGGAAGGGGATGTTGTTGGCAACGGCCGTTTTGGTGATATGGCTCACCAGGCGCGGGTCTTGAATCGTGCCCCGATCCATTACATACACACAAGGCCCTTGCCCAAGCGCCACATTCGGGCTGGCATCTTGCTCATTCGGCAGGTCATAGGCAGGCGTGCATTCCAACACAAACGCGGCATCTGGATTAATGCCATAAGCCGCCACTTCTGCACCACGCAGCCCCACTTCTTCTTGCACAGTAAAGGCGGCGTACAGGTCAAAGGGGTACGGCTCTGCCCGCAGCAGTTCCACCAAAGCAGCACACCCCACGCGATTGTCAAAGGCTTTGGCAACGGCCGTTTCCCCCAACTCCTCATACGCCGTCACAAACGCCGCCCGGTCTCCCACCTTCACCTTACCAGCCGCGCTGTCCTTTTTACTGGCGCCAATATCAATACGCATACTGCTTAAAGTCACATTCTTGTTGCGTTGGCTGCTGCTCAACAAATGAACAGGTTTCGCCCCAATCACGCCCAAATGCTTGTCCGGGCCAACCTGCACCACTTTGCCCAGCACCGCGTACCCCCGCAAACCACCAACCGCCTCAAACTTCAACGAGCCGTCGCTGGTAATTTCCGAGACCATCAAGCCGACCTCATCCATGTGGGCATCCACCAAAACACGCAGATCGCTCTCACCTGTTCCCTTTTTCAAGGCAATCAAGTTTCCCATGGCATCCACATGCCATTCATCCACATGCGGCGCAATCAAGTCACGCAGCAGCAAACGCACTTCTTTCTCGTCGCCAGATACTCCAACCGCTTCTGTGAGTTGTTTCAATAATTCGTTCATAATTTTTTTGGTGATCAAAGATTTATGACCTGATGATTAAAGTTATTCCAGGACACCCTTTCATTTTCTAATCTTCAATCTTTAATCGTTAAACCATCGCCTTTTCTAATTGCTCAATAAAATCTGCTTCCAAACCGGCAATCATCTCTGCCAACACAGCCGCTGTTCGCTTGATGTCGGCCGTGTGTATGGTTTCTACCATGGTGTGCATGTAGCGAATGGGAATGGAAATAAGGCCGGTAGGAATGCCGGATCGTGCTACTTGCAAGCCATAAGCATCTGTTCCGCTCCCTCTGGTGTGTATGGTGTTGTTCACCTTAATTTCCAGATTGTCGGCCGCATCTTTGAGGGCTTTGTACATGCCGGGATGCACGTTGGGGCCAATGTCCAGCACAGGGCCGCCACCCAGTTCAAAGGTGTGGGCATCGCTTACTCCGCCCCCTTTGCCAAAGCAAACATCAATGGCAACGGCCGCATCCGGGTATTGGCTAAATGCGCTGGTATACGCCCCCAGCAGCCGTGTTTCTTCCTGACTGGTAGCCACAGCCACCACATCCCAGTCGTGGTGACGTTTTTGCAGCATGTGGAGACAGAGCGTAACGGCCGTAACCGATGCCCGGTTATCCATTGCCTTTGCCGTCACCACCTTACCTTGCAGCTTGCGCAGCGGCTGCCGAAACGAAACCACATCACCAATGGTGACCAGTTTGGTCAGTGCGTCATACCGCATACCCGGATCAACCACAAACTCCTCATAGGAATAAACTTCGCTGGAACGATTGTCCGGGAGCATAAAGGCGGGCAGTGCGCCAATGACACCTGTAAAATCCTGCTTGCCGTGAACGGTCACCAACTGCCCAAAAAGATGCCGCCGGTCTACCCCGCCCAGGTTGGACACCCGCAAAAAACCATTGCCATTGTGCGCCACCACTTCCGAAACAAGCAGACCAATTTCGTCCATATGGGCAGCCAGCAAAATACGCTTGCGCGGGGCATTGCCAGCCCCTTTTTTCACGGCAATCAGGCTGCCGACCCGGTCTGTATGCATTTCATCAACCAAAGGCCGCCACAATTCCTTGATAACGGCCGTTACTCGTCCCTCAAACCCGGAAGGGCCGGGTGTTTCAGTTAATTGGCGTAAAACTTTTTCAATCTTCATAAATAAATCCTGTTTTGTCCCACTGCTACGGTGTTGGCGTACCAGTAGGTGTGTTAGTCACAGTTGGTTCTACAATAATGGCTGGCGTTTCGGTTGGCGTGGGGGTAAATGTTGGTGTCGAAACGGCCGTTTCCGTCGCCGTTGCTGTTGCTGTTGGGGCAGTTGTCGCCTGAGGGGTCACGGTTGGCGTATGGGTGGCGGTAGCAGGAACGGTCGTTGCTGTTGCCGTTGCCGTCGCCGTCGCCGTTAGCGTTGCTGTCATCGTGGGCGTAAGCGTCATGGTGGCCGTCAACGTTGGTGTTGCCGTAACAGTCGGCGTTTCCGTTGGCGTTCCCGTCATCGTGGGCGTATTGGTTGGCAACCGGGAAGGCGTTACAAACTGCCCTGGTGTTGGCGGCAAGGTCGGTGTTGGCGGGCTGGGCGTTCTTGTGGGGATGGGCGTAAACGTCGGTGGCGTTACACCCGGGGGCAGCGTCTCCGTTGGCGTGGGAGACAACACAAAAGGCAGCGTTGGCGGCACTGCATCCACCCCGCCCTCTGGGGCTAGCTGCAACGCCACAATGCCCAAACAATAGCAAGGCAGTGTCAACAAAATAATGCCTATTAAAATCGAATATGTGCGACGCCGCGCATCCATGAATCGCTCTTTTTTCTGGCTGAATCCGGCACTTTTGTCCGGTTGCCAGATGATAATTGACAACAAGGTAATTGACAAATGGTGCAAGTTGCAAGTTGCAAGTTGCAGGTTTGCAGGTTTGCAGGTTTGCAGGTCCACCTGCCACCTGCCACCTGCCACCTGCCACCTGCCACCTGCCCCAAGTTATTTGCAGACTCTTTTGACAATCACCAGGGCATCTGCTAACATCCCGCGCACAATCCCATACCCACATGCACTTCTTATCAAGAGAGGTTGAGGGACCGGCCCGATGACACCTCAGCAACCGCCCGTTTGGGAAATGGTGCTAATTCCGGCAGAAGAGCAAGACTTCTGAAAGATAAGAGCTGGTAATTGTACGCAATTGCGCCGCTTCTTTATCTAACAGAAGCGGCGTTTTTTGTTAAATTTTGATTTCACACAAGGAGAAAGTTATGACGCTGGTCATGAAATTTGGTGGCACGTCTGTGGGCAGTGCCCAGGCTATGCGGGAAACGGCCGTTCTCATTCAAAATACCCAACAAGCATGGGGGCAGACCGTTGTTGTGGCTTCGGCAATGGGCAGTAAACCGGTCAAAGTCACCGACCTGCTGTTAAAAGGGGCGTACACTGCATTAAACGGCGACACACAAACTTACAAACAAGTTGCAGACCAAATTCGCCAAATTCACCTGGAAGCCATTGACGGCCTGCTCTCTCCAGACGGGGAAAGGCAGCAAATTTTGGCCGAAAACGGCCGTTTTGTAGACCGGTTCGAGGCATTGTGCCAGGCCGTTGCCGTGTTGGGCGAACTCACACCACGCGCGCTGGATGCCATCAGCGGCATGGGTGAGCAAATGAGCGTGCGCATTTTGGCCGCTTATTTGCGCCAGCAAGGCCAGCCCGCCGAAGCCATTGACGCGACCGAACTGATTGTGACAGACGACAACTTTCAGGCCGCCGTCCCCATTATGACCCTGACACGGGAAAAAACGCTTGCCCGTTTACGGCCGTTACTTCAACAAGGCATCATCCCCATCATCACCGGCTTCATTGGGGCCACCACGCAAGGCATCCCCACCACATTGGGGCGCGGCGGCTCCGACTATACCGCCGCCATTTTAGGCGAGGTACTCCACGCCGATGAAGTGTGGATTTGGACGGATGTTGACGGCGTAATGACCGCAGACCCGCGCCTTGTGCCAACGGCCGTTTCCATTCCCCAACTCTCCTACCGCGAAGTTTCCGAGCTGGCCTTTTACGGCGCGCGCGTGCTGCACCCCAAAACCATGCGCCCTTGTGTCGAAAACGACATCCCCCTGCGCATCAAAAACACCTTCAACCCCGACCACCCCGGCACAGTCATCGTCCCCGATGCCAACGCCACCAGCAACGGCGGCATCAAAGCCGTCACCGCCATTAAAAACCTGGCACTCATCACCGTTGCCGGTAAAGGTATGCTGGGTGTGCCCGGCATTGCCGCCCGCACCTTTGGCGCAGTTGCTCAGGCCAGCGTCAGCGTCTTGCTCATCAGCCAGGCCTCATCAGAACAATCCATCTGTTTTGCCGTGCCAGCCGAACATATACAAACTGTCATCGACAGCCTGGGAAGCACTTTTGACGATGAACTGGCACGCCACGACATCGACGCCATCACGGCAGAACAGCCGGTTTCCATTGTCACCATTGTTGGCGCAGGTATGCAGGGAACACCGGGCATTGCTGGCCGCATTTTCTCCGCATTGGGCAACAACCATGTCAATGTCATCGCCATTGCCCAGGGTTCATCGGAATGCAGCATTAGTGTGGTGGTGTCAGATGCCGAAACGGCAACGGCCGTTGCCCGCATCCATGAACTCATCCACTAACGTACCTGGGAATGGGGCAAAATACCCGATATGCCAGCCCCATTCCCCCCCATTTTCACCGTGAAAATCGTCACAAAATTTTTATGACTTTTTTCAAAATGGCATGATGGCTAGAAAACGGCCGTACATGACATCCATCATCCC
>CAZRIB010000024.1:5071-17548 GCA_964600035.1 uncultured Ardenticatenaceae bacterium
TTTTTCAAAATGGCATGATGGCTAGAAAACGGCCGTACATGACATCCATCATCCCCCCTGCACCAACCACCCTTGTCCTCCCGCTTTAATTGAACCCCCGTTAAAAATTTTTTGTACCTGAAATTCAACACAAAGTAAACAAACGTCAAAAGAAAATGACAACCCCGCTTCATTTTCAACTTAACCCCTTCCATTGTTTTCGCATTCAGGTTTGCCCATACTTACACACGTAACAAGCCGCAAATGACAGGCAGCAAACACAGCAAGAATGCTGCGGCTGCTCTAATTAATCATCAATCTTCAATCTTTTTACTAGGAGAACACCGTGAAAAACATCTCAAAATTAATCACCCTTCTCATCTTGTTCACACTCATTTTTGTTGGCTGCACATCTACCGGCCAGCCAGACCAAACAAACACAACAGAAAACGCCGCAGATGCTGGCAAACTGGTTATTTACTCTGGCCGCAGCGAAAGCCTGGTGCAGCCCATCATTGACCAGTTTGAGGCAGAAACAGGTATCACCGTAGAGGTACGCTATGGCGGCACGGCCGAATTAGCAGGCGTGTTGTTAGAAGAAGGCGAAAACAGCCCGGCAGACCTCTTTTATGCCCAGGACCCGGGTGGTTTGGGTGCTGTAGAAGCGGCTGGCCTGTTAGCCCAACTGCCAGAAGAAATTTTAAGCAAAGTACCAGCCCGTTTTGCCGCCGACTCTGGGCAATGGGTGGGCATCTCTGGCCGGGCACGGGTTGTTGTCTACAACACAGAGGCCATTACCGACCCCGCCACCCAACTGCCAGCAGATATTTTTGACTTTACAAAACCGGAATGGAACGGCCGTATCGGCTGGGCGCCCACCAACGGCTCATTCCAGGCAATGGTCACCGCCATGCGCGCCACCTGGGGCGAAGAAAAAACACGCGAGTGGCTGCTTGGCATTCAAGCCAACAACCCCACCGTCTACCCCAAAAACACCCCCATCGTCGAAGCAGTTGCCGCCGGTGAAGTCCAGGTTGGTTTTGTCAACCACTACTACCTCTACCGCTTCCTTTCTGAAAGCGGCGAAGAATTTACAGCCCGCAACTACTTCCTGCCCGGCGGCGGTCCCGGCTCCCTGCTCATGGTCTCCGGGGCAGGCATCCTCAAATCAGCAGAAAACACAGAAAATGCCCAACGTTTTATTGAATACCTTCTTTCCAAAGACGGCCAGCAGTACTTTGCCGACGAAACCTTTGAATATCCGGTTATCGAAGGCGTTGCCATTGCCGAAGGTCTCCAGCCACTGGCAGAACTGGACGCACAGGCACTGGACATCTCCCTCACAGATTTGGCCGACTTGCAGGGCACGCAAGAACTGCTCATTGAGTTGGGCATTATAGAGTAACCTCTCCTTACAGCCGGTCAGCTTGCGAACTAACAAGCTGGCCGGCACACTCATTTAATAAAGCTGACAGGCTGAATGCTTGCCAAAAAAACCAAAAATGATCGTTGGTTAAAAATTTTTCTTTACTGAATGCAACTTATATCTTGTATGACAGTAAATTTAAGTTGAACGTCCGCCATTGATTTACAACTGGTTATCCAGATAATGAAGTCTGGATGCAGACCCTCTTTCACAATAACTTTTCTGTGTCCCGGAGCTAATCAATTATGGCAGTCAGCGAACAGGTTCGCACTCAAGAATTAATACCTTCAACGTTGGTACGCCGCCCGCAGTGGCAACGGCCGTCTCTTTCCGGCTGGCGTTTAGCGCTGGTTTGGGGCGCACTTTTCATGGGTGTACTCATTCTGGCCATCCCCACCTACCTGTTGATTCGGGTCATCGGTGCGGGGCAAGCCACCATAGACACCCTGCTGCAAGCCCGCACATTGGAAATTCTGGGAAACACAGTTTTACTGGCAGCGGCCGTTACCTTCTCCACCACCATCATCGCCGTCCCCATTGCCTTCCTCACCACCCACACAGACCTGCCCGGCCGTAAAATTTGGGCCGGACTGGCCGCACTGCCTCTGGTCATTCCCAGCTATGTGGCCGCCTACCTCTACGTTTCCGTGCTTTCACCCAAAGGGCTGGTACAGCAAATGCTCTACCCCCTCTTTGGCATCGAACGCCTGCCCAACATTTACGGGTTTGCTGGCGCGTTTTTCGTCCTGACCCTTATCAGCTACCCATTTACACTGCTCACCGTCCGCGCTGCACTCAAACGCATGGATCCGGCACTGCTGGAAGCCGCCCGCAGTCTGGGGCTTTCTCCAAAAGCTGCATTTTTCCGCGTGACACTGCCCAATTTACGGCCGTCTATTCTGGCAGGCGGCTTATTGGTAGCACTCTACACCCTGCGCGACTTTGGCGCAGTCAATATGCTCCAGTACCCCACCTTCACCCGCATCATCTACAACCGCTACCTGGGCTTTCAACTGGATGCCGCCGCAGGGATGGCGTTGGTACTCATTGCCTTAACGGCCGTTATCCTCATCATGGAACAGCGCAGCCGGGGCAAGGCACGCTACGCCCGCACCTCCATTGGCGCAGCCCGCAAAATGCCCGTCATCAAACTGGGACGCTGGCGCTGGCCGGCATTGGGCTTCGTCAGCTCCGTCGTTTTCCTTTCCCTTGTCATGCCTGCCGCCACCCTCATCTACTGGTTTTGGCGCGGCTGGCAGCAAGACTTTTTAGTACGCGACCTCAGCGGCGCCCAGCAAAATATCCAATCACTTGCCACTCTGCTTGTGCCCGCCTGGAACTCACTTTCCGCATCCGTTGCCGCCGGTTTTTTGGCCGTAGCCATGGCACTGCCCATCGCCATTTTATCTGTGCGCCACCCCGGCAAGCTCAGCCACTTTTTTGAACGGCTGACCTACGCCACCTTTGCCCTGCCCGGTGTTGTTGTCGCCCTGGCATATGTTTTCATCGGCAACAAAGTCATGCCTGCCCTGTACCAGACACTGCCCATGCTGCTGGCGGCTTACGTTATTTTGTTTATCCCGCAGGCTGTGGGAGCCATTCGTTCCCAACTGTTACAGCTTTCGCCTCATGTGGAAGAAGCAGGGCGCAGTTTGGGCAAACGGCCGTTTACCGTCATGGTCCAAATCACCCTCCCCCTCGTCAAAGCCGGACTGGTCTCCGGCGGCGCACTCGTTTTTCTCACCGCCATGAAGGAACTGCCTGCCACCCTTATTCTCAGCCCCATTGGCTTTGACACATTAGCCGCATCCGTCTGGACCAACATCAACGAAGCCTTTTTCGCCAGAGCCGCCGCACCAACCTTGCTGCTCATTTTATTGTCATCGGTTCCGCTCGCCTGGCTTACCCTCCGCGACCGTCTTTAATCATCAATCATTCACCATCAGCCCATGTCTGCACTCATTTGCCAAAACCTCACCAAATCCTTTGATAAACAGCTCGTTGTCGATCGCATTAGCTTCTCAGTGGAAGCTGGCGAAATTTTAGCCCTGCTTGGCCCCAGCGGCTGCGGTAAAACGACAACCCTGCGCCTGATTGCCGGTTTTGAAGAACAGGATGACGGCCGTATCCTGCTTGGCGGTGAAATTGTGGCCGACGGCCGTTTCCACCTGCCGCCAGAAAAAAGACGTGCCGGCATGGTATTTCAGGATTACGCCGTCTTTCCCCACCTCAATGTCAAAGACAATGTGCGCTTTGGCCTGGGACGCGGCAAAGAAGCCGAAGCCCGCGCCGAAGAAATGCTCGCGTTTGTAGGACTGACAGAACACGCCAACAAAATGCCCCACGAACTTTCCGGCGGACAGCAGCAGCGGGTTTCCCTGGCGCGGGCACTCGCCCCCAAACCCACCGTCTTGCTGCTGGATGAGCCATTTTCCAATTTAGATGCCGCCCTGCGCAGTGAAGTCCGCTTTGAGGTAAAGCAGCTGCTCAAGGCCAGCGGCACAACGGCCGTTTTTGTCACCCACGATCAGGAAGAAGCTCTTTACTTGGGGGATGAAGTGGCCGTGATGAGAGACGGCCGTTTAGAACAGCTAGGCACACCAGAAATGCTTTACACCGCGCCAGCCACGCGCTTTGTCGCCGAATTTGTCGGTGGGGCAGATTTTATGACAGGCACAGTAAACGGCCGTGGCATCCACACCCCGCTGGGCACACTGCCGCAGCATACCGCCCTCACAGAAGGCACACAGGTAGACGTTGCCATCCGCCCGGACGACCTTGGCCTGCACCCCGATGAACACGGGCAGGCACGCATTCTTGACCGGCAGTTTTTGGGCATTGCCTACCTGTACACCGTCGCCCTGCCCGATGGTCTGCTGCTGCACAGTTGGCAGCCACACGAAAACAGCATTGCTCCGGGTACGGCCGTTTCACTCAACATCACCGCCAAACACCCCCTGCCCGTCTTTTACAAAGGCAAACTGGCCTCAGAAACAGCACCCATGCAGGCGTGACATTCATCACACCGGATTGTTCCAAATTTCACTATGTAAGGCTGACCTTATACTTTAATATCAGGTTTACCTTAAAAATGATGGTGGGTTTGCAGATTTGCAAATTGCAGGTTTGCAGGCACATGCCACTTGCACACTTGCCACCTGCCACAAGTTACAACAAATCGCTTTTCACTCATGAAACACGAATCCTTTAACGAAAGTACAGAAATGTACTTGAAGACAGTTTTTGAATTACAGACAGACAGCGAGCCTGTGGCAATCTCCACACTGGCGGCACGGCTGGGCGTTTCCAATGTATCGGCCACGGAAATGGTACACAAGCTTCAGCAGCATGGCCTGATGGAACACATCCCGTACAAAGGGGTAACGCTGACAGAGCCGGGCAAAATGCAGGCGCTGCGGCTTTTGCGTGTCCACCGGCTGTGGGAGCGTTTTTTGGTAGACAAGCTGGGGCTGCCCTGGGATGAGGCGTATACCTATGCCTGTGAAATGGAACATGCCACGCCAACGGCCGTTTCTGAAGCACTGGCCGACTTTCTCAACCACCCCGCAACCTGCCCACACGGCCAACCCATTCCCGATGCCAGTGGTGGCATGGCCGTGCGCGATCTTGTGCCTTTGTCCAAAATAGCGGCTGGAGAAACGGCCGTCATCGCACAGGTAGACACAACCAATCTGGAAATGCTGCGCTACCTGCAATCGTTGGGGCTTATGCCGAATAAAACCGTCACATTGCTGGAAATTGCCCCCTTCAATGGCCCGCTAACTGTGCAGTGCGATGGCATTACGGCTGCCATTAGTCCAGAAGTGGCGGCTCACGTTTACGTAACCTAACCCGAACAAGGTTAATTTCACAATGTTCTCATTGAATGCGTTTCAATTTACAAAATCCAGGAAGGATGGCCGGGAAACGGCCGTTTCTGGCGACATTATCCCCCTGCTCCAACTGCCTGTTGGCCACCCGGCGCGGCTGGTGCAAAGCCGTGTTGAACCACAGATAAACCGGCGGCTGGCTGAACTGGGCTTAACGCCGGGCGTTTCACTATCTATTTTGCAAGACAGCGGCGGGCCACTGCTGCTTTCTGTACGTGGGGCAAGGGTGGCAGTTGGCCGGGAAACGGCCGTGCAGTTGGCCGTACAAATGCTATGACCCCCAAACAGATTCACATTGCCCTTGTTGGCAACCCCAACGCCGGCAAAAGCACCATTTTCAACGCCCTAACCGGCGAAAACCAGCGTGTCGGTAACTGGCCTGGCAAAACCATCGAACACAAAGAAGGCTGGTTTACCCTCCAAGACCTCTCAGTCAGCTTGATAGACCTGCCCGGTGCCTACAGCCTGACAGCCTACTCCCAGGAAGAAATTATCACCCGCGACTACCTGCTGCAAAACCAGCCAGACCTCGTCATCAATGTTCTCGACGCGGCCAATCTGGAACGCAACCTCTATTTAACGGTGCAGGTTTTGGAAATGGGGCTGCCCACCATTGCTGTGCTGAATATGACCGACATCACCGACCGGCGCGGCTGGCACGTTGATGAAGCCAAATTGCAAACCACGCTGGGAGTGCCGGTAGTAAAGATGGCCGCCCGTCAAGGTAAAGGCATGGACACACTCAAGCAGCAAATTTTGGCAGAAGCCGCAAAGGTGACCGCATCATGACTGAATTATCCTTTTCGCCATCGCAGGTAGATGGCTTTGTGCTGGATTATGGGCCGGAGATTGAAGAGGAAATTGCCCATTTGCAAACCATTATCGGCCGTTTCCCTGAAATTGGCCGTATATACCCGCCTCGCTGGCTGGCTGTTAAACTGCTGGAGCAGGATCGCCATGTGCAAGAGTTGGTGATGGCGCTGCCGGGAGGAACGGCCGTTGTCACCGAAGGCCAACTAAGCTGTGCCCGGTTAACATCCATCTTTGACATGGAGCCGGAAATTTTAATTGCCGACCGCCGCTACACCTGGATTAACACACTGGTGCAGCAAGCCATTCACAAACCAACACAAGCCACTGCCAGCCGCTCAGACAAAATTGACCGCATTGTCACCCATCGCTGGTTTGGTGTGCCTATCTTTTTGGCTGTCATGTGGGCTGTTTTTCGGCTGACGACAGACGTTTCTGCACCGTACCTGGACTGGATAGATAGCGTGATGAATGGGCCAGTGGCACGATGGGCAACGGCCGTACTCAGTTGGCTGCATCTCGGCAACAGTTGGGCAGCCTCACTGGTAACCGATGGCATCATTGCCGGCGTAGGCGGTGTGCTTGTCTTTGTACCCGTGCTCATGACCCTGTACATCTCTTTGGCCGTGCTGGAAGAATCTGGCTACATGGCACGCTCCGCCTTTGTTATGGACCGGCTGATGAACCGAATTGGGCTGCATGGCAAAAGCTTCCTGCCCATGCTGGTAGGGTTTGGCTGCAATGTACCCGCCATCTACGCCACCCGCACCCTGGAAAATGACCGCGACCGCATTTTGACAGGGCTGCTCATCCCGTTTATGAGCTGCAGCGCCCGGCTGCCTGTGTATATTTTGTTTGCGGCGATCTTCTTCCCTGCCTATTCCGGGCTGGTGGTGTTTGGTTTGTACGGGCTGGGCATTGTAACGGCCGTACTTCTCGGCATCATTCTGCGTCACACCCTCTTCAAAGGGGAAGTGCAAAGCGGGTTCATCATGGAACTGCCCTCATACCGCCTGCCTACCTTCAAAGGCATCTGGCAGCAAACCTGGGCACGCACGGCCGAATTTTTGAAAAATGCGGCCACGGTCATTTTGTTGGTCAGCATTATCATTTGGGCCTTGATGGCTGTGCCGGGACGGCCGAATAGTGGTTCATTTGCCCATGTCGCCATTGAGGACAGCCTGTTTGGTCGTCTATCTCAGATTGTCAGCCCGGCGTTACGGCCGTTAGGCTTTGGCGACCCCCAATCCACCGGCGCACTCATCACGGGTTTTGTTGCCAAGGAAATTGTCATCAGCACCCTGGCGCAAACGTACGACATTTCAGAAACAGCGCTTCCGTCTGAAAATGCCCCCACCTTTCGGGATGACCTGATTGAGCTTGTCAGCAGCTTTGGGCAGGCAACCTTAGACACGCTTCGGGCTGTGCCTCTGGTGATTGGCGTGGACTTACGGCCTCAAAACAGCGATCCGGAACCAACGCAGTTGATGAATGCCATTCGCCAAAATTTTGACCAGACAAGCAGCGGGCATGGCGCGGCGGCCGGTTTAGCATTTATGGTATTTGTGCTTATTTATACGCCTTGTGTGGCTACGGTGACTGCCGAACGGCAAGAATTGGGGGCAAAGTGGATGTGGATTAGTTTGGCCGGACAGCTTGTGTTGGCCTGGCTAATGGCTTTTGCTGTTTTTCAAATTGGGCTACAAATCATAGGGTGATGTATCATGTTGTTGAAACAAGTGCTGGAAACGATTGAATCTCAAGAAGGGCCGATTCTGATTCATGACCTGGCGGCAATGCTCAACATTGAACCGTCGGCATTGGCGGCCATGGTTGCGTTTTGGGCCAGAAAAGGGAAACTGGTGTTGAATGATGAGGCTGGGGAAACGGCCGTTACCGCGGCATGCAGCAAATGTCACCCCACAAACTCACAAACAACCTGCAAATACATCGTTCGCCTGCCAGATACCTATGCCGTTAAAAAATAAAGTCACCTGCAGGCTGTTAATCATTAATCTATTAATCTATTAATCACGTTTTCTAGGAGGAAAACACCATGATCGTAAAACCCAAAGTTGTTGACGCAATGAATGCCCAAATCCAAAGTGAATTTGGCGCATCCCAACAATATATCGCCATTGCTATTTATTTCGATGAAGAAGGTTTGCCTGATTTGGCTGCATTTTTCTACCGGCAGTCAGAAGAAGAGCGGATGCACGCCATGAAATTTGTCCATTTCCTGCTGGAAACCGGTGCAAAACCGCTTATTCCTGACTTGACTGGTTTCAAAAATGAGTTTGAGAGTGCTCAGGACGCAGTGCAGTTTGCCTTACAACAAGAAATGAAGGTCACTGACCAAATCAACAATCTAGTGACGCTGGCCAAAGAAGAAGGTGATTATGCCAGCCATAATTTCTTGCAGTGGTTTGTCGATGAGCAGGTGGAGGAGGTGGACAGCATGACCACACTGCTGCAAACCATCAAACATGCGGGCAGCAGCTTGCTGTTGGTTGAGGATTTTGTCCGCCGCAAAATGGCAGCCGATGCCGCCGCAGAGGGAGAGGCTGCATAACTTTTGCCTAAACAATCTAATTTTTGTAAGTGACAGGTGGTGTGGAAACGGCCGTTTCCACACCACTTTTTTATTCTCGATTATTCACCGCCATTTTTTGTGATAAATGTCACAAATCTATGCAAAGCGATTGACGAATCATCTTTCTACTACTAAAATCAACCCTGTATACACACTTTTGCATAGATTTAGGTAATTTTACTAGGTTTTTGGCATTATCTTATGGCGAATCCACACGAACCCAGACAGTGGCTAACTTTATCCCAGGCGGCGCGAATATTAGGTGTTCACACCACCACCTTACGCAGATGGGCAGATAACGGCGATATTCCCTACCTACTCACACCCGGGGGACATCGCCGATTTTCTTTGCAGGATGTGGAACAGTTTGCAGCCAACCGCAAACAAGAAAGAATGCCTGCCACGATTGAACAGGTCTGGGTAGAACAAGCATTAACGCAAACCCGCAAAGAATTGGTTGTTCGTGACGATAAACCCTGGCTGGCCGTTCAGAATGATGCCAGTCGAGAGGAACATCGCATTTTGGGAAGGCGGCTGCTGGGTTTGACTTTGCAATATATTTCTGATCCGGCTGGGAATGAGGGGCTGCTGACAGAAGCGGCTTTTTTGGGGCGGGAATACGGCCGTATTGCCCAAGAAACCGGTCTACTTCTGTCCGATGCACTGCAAGCAACCATCTTCTTCCGCGACATGCTCATGGAAACGTCCTTGCAGCTTCCGGAAAGCGCGCAAATTACCCCGTCGGCCAACTTGCGCCTGATGCGCCGTATTAACAAACTGCTCAACACAGTGCAGCTTGCCATTGCCGAAGCCTACGAATAACCATCACACAGCCGGTTCACAACTCAATAGAACGCCGTTCTAACCGAATCTCAATATGAGATTTCATTGAGAATTTAGGCAAATAAGGGCATCCGATTTAGGAGAAAAGTCCTATTCAGACACGGCTTTCCGTGACTTTTTTTCTTGTTTGAGTACTTCACAGAGGACGCGAGGAAAGGAAAACACACTATCAGTAACATCGATGCCCCCAAGCCTGATACAACAAAATGAAACAGGTGTGGTTGAACAGGTCAGCTAAAAACCGCACTCATTTCGCAAAAAAGGATTGGTTATGCCTAATTACATTGGACAATCAGCTTATTCACATGGCACTGCACCGAAAACCGGGGTGTTGTTGGTAAATTTGGGTACGCCAGATGAACCAACGGCCAAAGGATTACGGCCGTATCTGCGCCAATTCCTGGGTGACCCCAGAGTGATTGAGTGGCCTGCCTGGCTGTGGAAGCCCATCCTGCACGGCATAATCCTGAACGTTCGGCCGAAAAAATCGGCCAAATTGTACGCTTCTATCTGGCAAGAAGATGGCTCTCCTCTTCTAACCTACTCCCAAAGTGTGGCAGACCAGCTTCAGCAGGCACTTGCCCAAGATTGGGGTGAGGACATTTTGGTAGAGCTGGCTATGCGTTACGGCCGTCCCGCCATTGCAGACAAATTAGCCCGCTTCCGCGAAGCCAATGTCCAACGCATATTGGTCGTGCCCATGTTCCCCCAATACTCTGCCAGCACCACCGCCACCATTTACGACATCGTTTTTGACGAATTGAAAAAATACCGCTGGATGCCGGAACTGCGCACAGTGACCAGCTATCACGATAATCCACTGTACATCGACGCATTAGCCCAGCAAATTGACACCTTTTGGCAGAAAAACGGCCGTTCCCAAAAGCTGCTCTTCTCCTTTCACGGCATCCCCCAAAGCTACTTCCAAAAAGGCGACCCCTACTACTGCCTCTGCCAAAAAACAGCACGGCTAGTCAGCCAAAAACTGGGACTGGATAAAGATGCCTACCAGGTTTGCTTCCAATCCCGTTTTGGCCCGGAAGAATGGCTGCAGCCCTACACCGACAAAACATTGGAAGAATGGGCACAGCAGGGCATTAAAAGCGTAGACACCCTCTGCCCCGGCTTTGCAGTAGACTGCCTGGAAACATTGGAAGAAATGGCCGAACAAAACAAAGAACTGTTCCTGGAAGCAGGCGGCAAAACATACCAATACATCCCCTGCCTCAACGACAGTCCAGCGCAAATAGACCTTTTTCTAAACATTATCCAAACCAATTTGCAAGGCTGGCAGCCCGCCAACCGGGAATTACTCCTGGAAAGCACACACGCTTTTGCGAACCATCAGGCATGACAATATCGCAGGGATGCACGTGGCAAGCTGCGAGTAATGGAGAAGATTTGTCAAATTTTTAGCGCGACCAAGCGTTTACCGGGTCAAATTTGACAAATCTAAGGGTATATAAATTTTTATTTGGAAGGAAACCAAAATGATAAAAGATTTAAATCAATCACAACTGCTTGCTAAATACGATATTCCCGCACCGCGCTACACCAGCTACCCCACCGTTCCCTACTGGACAGATAACCCCACCCCGGAACAGTGGCTGGAAGAGCTGCGGCGTACCTTCGCCAAAGACCCCAATACCGCCTGGTCTATGTACATCCACATCCCATTTTGCGAATCGCTGTGTACATTTTGCGGCTGTAACACCTTCATCACCCATAACCACGACAACGAAACCAGCTACACCCAAGCCTTGCACGCCGAATGGAATACCTATGTACAAGAAGTCCCTGCTTTGAAAGAAGCACCATTGCGCCAAATACATCTTGGCGGCGGCACACCCACCTTTTTCTCAGGTGAAAACCTGAAAAAT
Organism: uncultured Ardenticatenaceae bacterium; assembly: GCA_964600035.1. GTDB lineage: Bacteria > Chloroflexota > Anaerolineae > Promineifilales > Promineifilaceae > CAZRIB01. Next base: position 16,493 of record CAZRIB010000024.1, read on the forward strand.
TTACTGCGCCCCATTATGGCAATGGTAAATATCGACCCCGCTCATTTTGAAGGTTCCATTGAAGTTGGCCCTCGTGTTACCAAACGGGAACACCTGGAAGCACTGCGGGAATTGGGCTTCCAGCGCATTAGCATGGGGGTTCAGGATTTCAATCCAGAGGTGCAGCATTTGATTAACCGTATTCAGCCATATGAAATGACACGCGATTTAACCGTGCTGGCGCGTGAAGTTGGGTTTGAGTCGGTAAATTATGACCTGATTTACGGGCTGCCGGCACAAACACCGGAATCGTTCCGCAAAACGGCCGAAACCACCATTGAACTGCGCCCGGACCGGATTGCCCTGTACAGCTTTGCCTTTGTCCCCTGGATTAAGAAAGCCCACCGTCTCTTTACAGAAGACGATTTGCCCAAAGGCGCTGACAAGCGGGTACTTTATGAAATAGCCCGCGACTTGTTCCTGAAAGCCGGTTATGTGGAGCTTGGCCTGGACCACTTTGCCCTGCCCGACGATAACTTGTATCTGGCTTATGAACGGGGTGAACTGCACCGCAACTTTATGGGCTACACCGATATGCGCACCGATGTGCTGTTGGGTCTTGGGGTTAGTTCCATTTCAGAAACGCCAACTTGCTTCCACCAAAACGACAAACAAATCAACGACTATAAGAAACGTGTGTTGGCCGGTGAAATCCCCACGCTGCGCGGCCATCTGCTTAGCGAAGAGGATATGCAGCAGCGTGAGCAAATTTTGCAATTCATGACCCAGCAGCGGGTGGTGCTGGCCGATGAAGCCCAGGCTGAAGATGTGCGGGCGTATCTGGATGAATTGATTCAAGATGGGCTGGTGGAAATTGATGGGCTGGAGATGCGTTTGACGGAACGGGGACGGCCGTTTCTGCGTAACGCAGCCATGGCCCTGGACATGCGTCTCCGCCGTAACAAACCAGACACCCGTGTCTTTTCCCAGGCTGTGTAATTTGCCCTGTATATGAACAAGGTTGTTCTATTACTCAGTCAAGTGTTCTTTGATGGATACAAAGATTGGTTCAATCTC
>CAZRIB010000025.1:0-17203 GCA_964600035.1 uncultured Ardenticatenaceae bacterium
AGCTATTTGTGTGGAAAGGATGATGCAATGACTTCACTTCAGTTTCAGGCTGTGCTGCAGCTTCTTAAAGCAAACCCTAACCCTGTGGGGATGACAGTGGTTGAGCAGCGGGAGGCGCGGGAGGCGTTGGCCGCCCAAACGCCTTTGCCGCCTAATGTGTATGCGGAACGGGTAACGGCCGTTTCTGTTCCCGCCCTTCTTCTTGCCCCGGAAAACACCAGCGATGATCGCGTGGTACTTTACTTGCATGGCGGCGGATACGCCCTTAACTCCAGCAACACACACAAAGATTTGGCCTGGCGGTTGGGGGCAGCCTGTCAGGCGCGGGTACTTGTGCCAGATTACCGTCTGGCGCCGGAGCATCCCTTTCCGGCGGCTGTGGAAGATGCTGTGTCAACATACCGGTGGTTGTTGGCGCAGGGCATTTTGCCGGAGAATGTGGTGCTGGTTGGTGATTCGGCTGGTGGGGGGCTGGTGATGGCAGCGGTCGTTTCTCTGCGAGATGCGGGCGACACCCTGCCCGCGGCGTTGGTCTGTATTTCCCCCTGGTCAGACCTGACCCTGTCCGGCCAAAGCATCGACACCCACGAAGAACAAGACCCCATCCTCAGCCGGGAGCGGCTGCAATGGTTTGTCGATTTGTACCTGCCCGATGGTCAAGACCCACGCCATCCTCTGGCCTCGCCCCTTTTTGCCGACCTGTCCGGGCTGCCGCCCACACTCATTCAAGTGGGCACGGCCGAAGTGCTGCTGGACGACGCACGCATGTTGGCTGAAGCCGCCCAAAAAGCCGGCGTGGATGTGACATTAAAAATTTGGGATGAGATGTTTCATGTTTGGCACAGCATGGCGGCCGTTGTGCCAGAATCGCAGCAGGCAGTTGATGAGATTGGCGCGTTTGTGAAAGAACAATTTAGAGATTAGAGATTGGAGATTTCTCTTATGTATAACTCTGTGACTCCCGGAATCCTTGCCCAATTAACGGCCGTTTTGGGTGCAGCCAACGTTTCCACGGCCGAATCGGAGCGGGAACTGCGTGCCCGTGATGCTGGCAGCCATGAAGCCCCGTTAGCCGATGTGGTTGTGTGGCCGGAAACGGCCGAACAGGTTGCCGCCGTCCTCAAACTCGCCAACCAGCACCACATTCCCGTCACCCCTTGGGGCGTGGGCACATCGTTAGAAGGAAATCCCCTGGCTGTTTATGGCGGCATCCAGCTTTCCACCGAAAAGATGACACGCATTCTTGCCGTTCATCCGGATGATTTTCAGGTGACGGTGCAGCCCGGTGTGCCTTACAAAGATTTGAACGCGCAGTTGGCACAATACGGCCTCTTTTTCCCGCCAGACCCGGGGGCAAATGCCACTATTGGCGGCATGTTGGCCAATAACGCGGCGGGGATTCGCACGGTGAAGTATGGGGCCAGCCGGGATAATGTGCTGCACATGCAGGTGGCTCTGGCAGACGGCCGTTTAATCCACGTTGGCAGCCGGTCTGTCAAACAATCTGCCGGGTACGACTTGCTCCACCTTTTTGTGGGGCACGAAGGCACATTGGGCATCATCACCGAAGCCACCTTAAAACTGGCTCCCGTACCGGAACTGATGAGTGCGGTTGTGGCGACCTTTCCCAACAATGAAGCGGCCATCCAAACGGTGGTGGCGGTGCGGGGCAGTGGGCTGGAACCGGCGGCGCTGGAGTTTATAGACGCGGGAACGTCGGGCTTTTTGACGCGGGAAAAACAGGCGGATTTTGGCGAAAATCCCACCGTGTTTATGGAGTTTCATGCCGCGCATGAGGAATCTTTGCGCCTGGGGCTGGCGCTGGCTGCAGAAATTTGTGAGGAAATGGGCGCAACGCAAATACGGGCCACGTCTGATCCGGCGGAACGGAAGCAGTTGTGGCATGCCCGCCATCATATGTTTGAAACGGCCGTTCGCATTCATCCCGGCGATAAGTGGCTGTTGATGGATGTGGCCGTGCCTATCAGCCGTTTGCCGGAAATGGTGGCCCACATTCAGGCAGAAATTTCGCAGTTAGAGAAGCCGGGGTACATTGTGGGGCATGCCGGTGATGGCAATGTGCATGTGATGCTGCCGTATAATGATGAAAAAACGTACAATCGGGGAACGGCCGTTAACCAATCCGTTGTCATGAAGGCATTGGCAGTAGGGGGAACAGCCACCGGCGAACACGGCGTAGGCATCGGCAAAGCCAAATTCATGCCCCATGAACACGGCGAAGCCTTACAAGTGATGCGCGACATCAAAAAACTGCTTGATCCCAACGGCATCCTTAACCCTGGGAAAATCTTTCCGCAGCAGGAAAATGATGGATGAAGGAATGACAGCGTAGAGATTAAGCACAATTCCCAATCTCCAATCTCCAATCTCTTAATTGCCTACGCTTCTAAAATTTGTTTTAGCCGGGGATGGTTGGCATAAACCCCACGATATTCCGGCGGCAGCAAAGCCGCAATCCGGCACATCATCTCATCTGTTCCCGCTTGTAATGCCTCATCTCGATGCTGCCTGTCTGGGGCAGACAAGGTAAACGGTTCGCCTACTGTAATGGTAATGTGCAGCCGTTTGAACCGTTTGAGACGCGAGATGACTTCCTTGTCCCACGTTCCCGTAATGGCAACCGGATAAACCGGCACACCTGTTTTGATGGCCAGGTACGCCGCCCCTTGTTTGGCTGGCTGCAATGTTCCCGTTGGGCTGCGTGTTCCTTCTGGAGACATCCCCAACAGCCCGCCAGCCTTGAGCCGTTTTATCACTTCCCGCACTGTTTTGAAATCTGTGTGGTAGCGGTCGAGCCAAAGCGCATCGAATTGGCGGGCGGCCCACCGCCAAATGGCGTATTTTTGGTACTTTTCGGCAATCATCATGATCACGTCGTCGCGGCCAGTAATTATCATGGCAATGATGGCATCCAGCCGTCCGATGTGGTTGGAAACAACAATGGCACTGCCAGTTTTGGGGATACGATCGAAGTTGATGAGTTCGATTTTGGCAATGAGCCGTAAAATGATTCGAGCGATTGTTCGGATAATTTTGGGCATCATGGCGTTATTCCTGTGAAAATTACGAATTACGAATTACGAATTATGAATTATGAATTATGAATTACGAAGCAACTACGTTTGCCACCTGCCACCTGCCACCTGCAACTTGCCACTTTTCAGGTGTCGTTAACGTTCGTAGCCGAGGTTGGAAGCCAGCCAGGTTTCGGCCGTTTCTAATGACCAACCCTTGCGGGCGGCATAATCGGCTGTCTGGTCTTTGTTGATGCGGCCCAGCCCAAAGTACCGTGCCTGTGGGTGGGCAAAGTAATAGCCGCTGACTGATGCTGCCGGATACATGGCACAGCTTTCGGTTAGCGTGATACCTGCCTGGTTTGCGTCAAGCAGGGCGAAGATGGTTTGTTTTTCCGAATGGTCGGGGCAGGCTGGATAACCGGGGGCTGGCCGGATACCCCGGTATTTTTCGGCAATGAGGTCGTCATTGGTCAACGTTTCACCGGCGGCGTAGCCCCAGTATTGACGCCGCACTTGCTGGTGTAGATGTTCGGCCAGGGCTTCGGCCAACCGGTCGGCCAGGGCTTTGAGCATGATGGCGTGGTAGTCGTCGTGGTTGGCTTCAAATTCGGCGAGCTTGCGCTCGATGCCCAGCCCGGCTGTGACGGCAAAAAGGCCGATGTAGTCGCGCAGGCCGCTTTCTTGTGGGGCAATGAAATCTGCCAGTGAGAGATTTGGGCGGCCGGGCGGCCGTTCCATTTGCTGGCGCAGGAAGTGGAGCGTTGCTTTTTCGTTTTGCTGTTTGTCGTAGAGGATGATGTCATCGCCTTTGGCGTTGGCGGGGTAGAAACCGATGACGGCTTTGGCGGTGAGCCACTGCTCTTCGATGATTTGGGTGAGCATGGCCTGGGCATCGTTGTGGAGCTGCACGGCCGTTTCCCCCACAACAGCATCTTGCAAAATGTCCGGGTATTTGCCGGTTAACTCCCAGGCACGGAAGAACGGGGTCCAGTCGATGAAGTCACGTAGTTGGGCAAGCGGGTAATTTTCAAACAGCTTGACACCGGTAAAGGTGGGCCGCGGCGGCTGGTAGCTGTGCCAGTCGAGTTTGGCGTGGTTGGCGCGTGCCTGTGCCAGCGTGGTCAGGCGGCTTTGGGTTTGGCGGCCTGCATGCTGCTGGCGCAGGGCGGCGTATTCCTCGGCGATGGTGTTGGTGTAGTCCGTTTTTTCTTCGCCAAGCAGGGCTGAGGCCACGCCGACTGCGCGGGAAGCATCTACCACATGGATAGTAGGGCCGTTTGTGTATTGGGGGGCAATTTTTACGGCCGTATGCAGTTTGGATGTGGTTGCGCCGCCAATGAGTAATGGCAGGGTAAAGTCTTGCCGGGACATTTCGGCGGCGACGTGGCGCATCTCTTCCAGCGAGGGGGTGATGAGGCCGCTTAAGCCGATAATGTCTACGTTGTGTTCGCGGGCGGCGGCCAAAATTTTATCGGCGGGAACCATAACGCCGAGGTCGATGATGTCGTAGCCGTTGCATTGCAGCACCACACCCACAATGTTTTTACCGATGTCGTGGACGTCGCCTTTGACGGTTGCCAGCAGAATACGGCCGTTTGATTGGTCTGCCAGCCCCATTTCTTCCTTTTCTGCTTCCAGATAGGGCACAAGGTGGGCAACGGCCTGTTTCATAACACGCGCCGATTTGACCACCTGCGGCAGGAACATTTTGCCTGCGCCAAAAAGATCGCCCACGATGCTCATACCACGCATAAGCGGGCCTTCAATGACGTGTAACGGCCGTTCCGCCTGCTGCCGGGCTTCCTCAGTATCCTCAATAATGAAATCAGAAATCCCCTTGACCAACGCATGCGCCAGACGCTCTTCAACCGGGGCACTGCGCCAGGCCAGGTCACTTTTTTGTTCGCGTGCTGTGCCCCGCACCGTTTCCGCCATTTCAACCAGCCGCTCAGTGGCATCCGGGCGGCGGTTAAACAGCACATCCTCTACCCGCTCCAGCAGCGGCTTGGGAATTTCTTCATAAATGCCCAACTGCCCGGCATTGACAATGCCCATATCCATGCCCGCCTGCACTGCGTGGTACAAAAAAGCGGCGTGCATGGCTTCGCGCACGGTATTGTTGCCGCGAAAGGCAAAAGAGAGATTGCTGACGCCGCCGCTGACCAGCGCATGAGGCAGATTGGCTTTAATCCAGCGCGTGGCTTCAAGAAAGGCAATGGCGTACTCGTTATGTTCCTCAATGCCGGTAGCTACGGCAAAGATATTGGGGTCAAAAATGATGTCTTCCGGCGGGAAATTGACTTTTTCTGTTAGCAAACGGTAGGCACGCTGGCAAATTTCAATTTTGCGCTCAAAGGTGTCGGCCTGGCCTAGTTCATCGAACGCCATCACCACAACAGCCGCTCCGTAACGGCGTGCCTGCCGGGCATGGGCAAGAAACTCTGCCTCGCCCTCCTTGAGGGAAATGGAGTTGACGATGGCTTTGCCCTGCACGCATTTTAGCCCTGCCTCAATGACTTCCCAGCGAGAGGAGTCAATCATCACCGGCACGCGGGCAATGTCCGGTTCGGCGGCGATGAGGTTGAGGAAACGGGTCATGGCGGCTTTGGCGTCCAGCATACCCTCATCCATGTTTATGTCAATTATTTGCGCGCCGTTTTCAACTTGCTGGCGGGCAATGGAAAGGGCTGCTTCGTAGTCGCCTTCTTTGATGAGGCGGGCAAAGCGGCGGGAGCCAGCGACGTTGGTTCGTTCGCCGATGTTGATGAAGTTGAGTTCGCGGCTGATGGTGAGGGGTTCCAGTCCGGCCAGCCGTGTTTGGGGCGGGATGGTTGGGATGGGGCGCGGCGGCAGGTCTTTGACGGCCTGGGAGAAGGCGCGGATGTAGGCGGGGGTTGTGCCGCAGCAGCCGCCGATGACGTTTAGTTTACCTTCTTCGGCCAGTTCGCGGAGGACGGCCGTCATTTGTTCAACGGATTCGCTGAAGCCGCCAAAGCCATCGGGCAAACCGGCGTTGGGGTAGAGGCTGACGTAGGTGTCGGCCATGTTGGCGATGGTGGTGATGTACGGCCGTAACGCTTCTGGCCCAAAAGAGCAGTTCATGCCCACTATCAGCGGGTTGGCGTGGCGAATGGCGTACCAAAAGGCTTCCATTGTTTGCCCGGAGAGTGTACGGCCGCTGGCATCGGTAATGGTTCCGGAAATCATGAGGGGCAGTTCGACGCCTTTTTCGGCAAAGACGGTTTGAATGCCGTAAATGGCGGCTTTGGCGTTGAGCGTGTCGAAAATTGTTTCGATGAGCAGGATGTCTGCGCCGCCGTCGATGAGGCCGCGAGCTGATTCGGCATAGGCGTCGGCAACTTCATCAAAGGTGACGGCGCGGTAGCCGGGATCGCTGACATCGGGGGAGAGGGAGAGCATTTTGTTGGCAGGCCCCATTGCGCCGGCGACAAAGCGGGGTTTGTCGCTGGGGAATTGGGCAATGGCTTCGCGTGCCAGCCGTGCCGCTTCGTAGTTCATTTCGTAGACGAGGTGTGCCATGCCGTATTCTGCCTGGGAAACGGCCGTGCCGTTGAAGGTGTTGGTTTCGATGATGTCTGCACCTGCTTCCAGGTAGGCGGTGTGGATGGCTTTGATGATGTCGGGCTGGGTGAGGTTCAGGAGTTCGTTGTTGCCTTTAACATCGGTCGGCCAGTCGGCAAAGCGGCTGCCGCGAAAGCCTTGTTCGTCTAGTTGGTAGGTTTGTAAAAGTGACCCCATTGCCCCGTCCAGAACGAGGATGCGGGTGGCGAGTTGTTGTTTAAGGAGTTCAGTTCTGTTCATATGGTTGTTGTGTGTTGTGGGAGAGTTGGTTTAGCCGGTTGAGAAGGTGGGTAACGGCCGTTTCCCACAAGTCGAAATGTTCTGTTGCTGCCCACACCTTTTGTAAGTCAGATTGTGTATAGACACGCTGGACAGCTTGCTGTGCCATTGTGATAAAGAGCGGTTTTACTTGAATGGGTTGATTGGCAACAAGCCATTCCTGCAAGGCTGGCGGCAGGTTGGGGGCTGGCAGGCCACAGGCGGCGGCAATGCATTCTGCGGCGGCCAACACTTCTGCGGCTTCCCAATCGTCCAGATGGTCTTGGGGCAGCAGGTTGGCTGCACCGGCCAGTGTGCGGTCGATGAGCCGGAAATCATTTTCGCCGAATGCGTCTAGCCATGCTTGTGCGGCATCGTTGTCGAAGGTTTGTGCGCCCCAAATGTGCATGTGGTGTCCTGAAAACAAAGATTGATGATTAAAAGATTAAATCAACTTTCTACCATTGAGATAGCAGTTTGGGAGTTTAGCCGGGGCATGGGGGTGCGTCAAATGGGTAGTACCCGTATTCAGTAATCCGTAATCCGTAATCCGTAATCAGTGTGCTCTACCTCTGGTAAGTGCGTCGGAAAACGGTATACGGACTTCGGGTTACGTGTGGTAGTAGGTGGGTGTTAAACGTTTGTTTACATGACTTTTGCCAAATGTTAACCGGGGCTTGAAGGGTCGTTAACGGCCGTTTGTTATATTAAGCACTGTCAGCAAGCAAGCGTAACAGATGCGTTTGCGAGCAAGCTCTTCATTTCTTTCTTCTCCAATTGCAGGTTTTCCACAGGGTTTTGGGAGAGGCCGCCCGGCGTCTCCCTTTTCCCATTTTGGGTAGAGGTCAATAAAAAAGGACACGGCCGTTTCCAGTCGTGTCCTTAAAGCCTTCAGTGTACGTAACCCGAAGTCCGTATACCGTTTTCCGACGAAATTGCCGGAAGTAGCGCACACGGAAAACGGATGACGGATTACCGAATACGGATATTAGATGTATTCAGCGAACTTGCGTTATGCCTCATCCAGCACAGCAATGCCGGGCAAATCCTTCCCTTCCAGCAGTTCCAGGCTGGCGCCGCCGCCAGTACTGATGTGGCTCATCTTTTCGGCCAGACCGGACTTTTTCACGGCTGCGGCGCTGTCGCCACCGCCAATGACCACTTCTGTGCCGCTGTCGGCCAGTTCTGCCAGCAGTTGGGCAACGGCATTTGTCCCTTTGGCGAACTGCTCAAATTCAAAGACACCCATTGGGCCATTCCAGACAACAAGTTTCGCGCCTTGCAGGGCTTGCTTGAACCGGTTGATGGTTTCGGGGCCAACGTCCAGTGCCATTTTGTCTGCCGGAATTTGGGAGATGGCAACTGTTTCGGCGGGTGCGTCTGCCTTGAATTCCGGGGCGACAACGACATCGGCGGGCAGGATGAGCCGGTCTGGAGCCATTTCCAGGAGGCGTTTGGCTTCGGCGATGGCTTCTTCTTCTACCAGGGATGAACCGGTTTGGTAGCCTTGTGCCTTGAGGAAGGTGTTTGCCATGCCGCCGCCGATGAGGACTTTGTCGGCTTTTTGCAGTAAGTTGTCGATGAGTTTGATTTTGTCGGAGATTTTGGCCCCGCCCATGATGGCGACGTAGGGGTGGGGTGGATTGGAAACGGCCGTGCCCAGTGCCTTCAGTTCCTTTTCCATCAAAAAGCCAGCCACCGCAGCCCCGCCTTTGGCCTGAATGGCACGGGCTGCGCCTTCTGTGCTGGCATGTGCCCGGTGTGCAGAGCCAAAGGCATCGTTGACATACACATCAGCCAGGTCGGCCAGCTTTTGGGACAGTTCCGGGTCATTTTTCTTTTCGCCGGGTTCAAAGCGGGTGTTTTCCAGCAGCAAGACATCGCCGGGCTGCATGGCGGCTGCGGCGGCGGAAACAGCATCGCCGACAACCTCATCCATCTTCTTAACCGGACGGCCAAGAAGTTCTGCCAGTCGTGCCGCTACCGGGTCCATGGCGTACTGTTTGTCGTCAGCCGATTTTGGCCGCCCCAGGTGAGAGCAGAGGATCAGGGCGGCGCCATTTTCCAGCAGGTAGTTGATGGTTGGCAGGGCTGCCCGAATGCGGGTGTCGTCGGTGACGGTGATGTTGTCGTTGGGGTCTTTGCTGCTGAGGGGGACGTTGAAGTCTACGCGCACCAAGACCTTTTTGCCGTTTACATCAATTTGGGTGATTGTTTTCTTGTTCATGGTTCTCCTTTCATCTTTTTAGATGGTTTGTTTGTGTGCTGTAAGCAGGAGAATGGTGGGAAATTCGATCTCACAGACTTTTTTATTGGGTTTGGTTGTTTTCAACGATGACTTGTTCGAAGGGGATGTCGCTAAAACGGCCGTCGATGCCTTTGATGCCCAATGTTTTTTTGATTTGTTTGATGCGCGGCACAAGGGCAGACAGGTTTGTTTTGTATGGCTTGCCGACGGCGGCCTGGGTGACGGAACGTTTTTGTTGTTCATGGATGATGAATTCGATGGCGGCGGCCCAGGCGGCCGGGTTGGTTGTGTCTGGGTTGGCTGTGGCTTTGAAGGTGCGCCACAGGCGACGGCCGTACATGACGGGCATGATGCCGAATGTTCGTTTTTTGAGGCCGTTCAGTAGTTGGTCTTCGATGTCGTCGGAAACGGCCGTGTCGGCCAGCGGAATTTGCAGCACCCCGGCGTAAAGGGCAAAGGGCAAAATCCAGGGTTCGGCGGGAATTTGCTTGTTTTCTGTTAGTTCCTGTGTGGAGGCTAAAAATTGGCGGGCGCGGGCAGTGGTAAGCGGCACGTCGATGCTGGCCGGGTTGACTTCGGCAATTTGCCAGCGGCCGTTGTTTTGTACCAGCCGCACAGTGACGACATCGGTGGGGGTGTAGCTGTTGTCGGGATTTTCCGGGTCTGGCCAGGCGTATTCAATGTAAACGGCCGTGCCGTCATCTGCTTCTACTGCCCGTGTTAGCCCTAACGCAGGCCGTCCCAGTATCGTTTTTAGCAAAATATCAAAAACCTGGTGGCCGAACAGGGAAAGCATATCGGCGGCCTGACTTTCTGGCAGCAGCAGTTGGGCAATGGTTTCGCTGTCTTCGGCCAGTGTCGCTTCGAGTAATTTTTCGACCATCGGCCAAATTTCGGCCCAGACGGTTTGTTCTGTAATAGACATGATAGGTATTCACTCCAGTATGCAAACAGTGTGATTATACGTCACCCGGCAGGGGAATTCATGTGAATATCCTCATAACTGAGATATTCAGTTGTCAGTTTGGTATCCGTAATCCGTAATTCGTAATCCGTAATCTGTGAGTTTTACCTCTGGTAAGTTCGTCAGAAAACGGTATACGGACTTCGGGTTACGTATATTAGGGTAGGCAAATGACTTGGGCAATTTCGATGGTGTAATTTTCGTCAAAGTTATTGATGTCGCGCAATGTCTCAACGGGAATGCCGGCATTTTGGGCAATGCGAAAGGCGGTATCGCCTTCTTTGACAACGTAGGTGCGCTGTCCCGGACAAAATGCGGGGTTGGCAATTGGCAAGTCAATAACGTCACCCGGTACGAGGTCAGCGGCATCTATGCCGAACCGGGCCATGAGGGGGATGGTGGTGTCTTCGCGGCGGCTGTCTATGCTAAAAAGGGTGTCGTTTGGTTGGACGGTGTATGGTTCAAAAATGACAGGTTCGGCGGCAGGAACGGCCGTAGCCGTTGGTGCGGGTGTTTCTGTTGGCGGCGGCGGCTCCTGCTGAACAGGCTCGCTTTGCTCTGTTTGTTGGTTTGGCTGTTCCTGTACCGGTTGGCTTTCAATGACAGGCGGCGCAGGCTGCTCCACCAGACGCACGCGCAGATTGGGGTTAATTTGTACAACAAACTCAACACCTTCAACATTGACGGTTTCACTGTTAACAGGCGGCTCTGAGCGACTGCCCAGAAAGAATAACCCGGCAATGGTGACCGTAGCCAGGGCAATTGCCACCAGAATGACCAGGGTTACGATGGAGGAATTTGGTTTTTGGAACATATGTCCACCTTCGGACGATCTATAAACTGCCTGGAACAACCTGCAAAACGCGTGATACGGCCGTGTCCAAAACCATAGCAGTCCCGGTACGGTTATGTTACACTTGTCATAAAATTATCGCAAATATGCTAAACTGTCTGGTAGACTGCTGTCTGCCGTTCGTCAGGCAGACGTTCCCAACCCACAGCATCAATGGAGTATAAACATGCTATTTAACAGAGAAGTTTTAGAAAAACTGGAAAAGGAGACATTGGCTCCGTATGCCCTGAAAAGCGCCGACTCTTTGGGACGAGAACATCCAGAGCAAGAGTCGCAAACCCGTACAGCCTTTGAACGTGACCGGGATCGCATTATTCACACAACAGCGTTCAGACGGCTGGAGTACAAGACGCAGGTTTTTGTTTTTTATGAAGGTGATCACTACCGGACGCGGCTGACACATACAATGGAAGTGGCTCAGCTAGGGCGCTCAATGGCACGGCGGTTAGGGGTTAATCAGGATTTGACGGAAGCGATTTGCCTGGCGCATGATTTGGGTCATCCGCCGTTTGGTCATGCCGGCGAACATGCGTTGAATGCCTTGATGAAGAATTATGGCGGGTTTAATCACAACACGCAGAGTTATCGTGTGGTGACAAAACTGGAAGAACGGTATTCTGAATTTTTGGGGCTAAACCTGACCTATGAAACACGGGAGGGGATGATTAAGCATGAAACGGATTATGACAAAAGTGATACGCAGGGGTTTGCGCCGGATAAACGGGCATCGGTAGAGGCGCAAATTGCCAATTTGGCGGATGAAAGTGCGTACAACGCGCATGATTTGGATGATGGCTTGCGGGCAGGTTTGTTTACAGTAGAAGAACTGGATGAATTGGCGATTTGGCAGGAGCTGAAGGAACGAGTGGGCTGGCGTAACGGCCGTGCCTTCGACCCAATCATTCGCCATGAAATCATCCGCGAACTAATCGGCATGTCTGTCAACGACATTTTACACAACACAGCCGAAACCATTCAGGCATTCCAACTGGATTCCCCGGAAAAAATACAAAGCCATCATGAAAACGTCGTTGATTACAGTCCTGAATTCGGCATCAAAATTCGGCAGCTCAAGAAATTCTTGCTGGAAAATATGTACCGTCATTACCGGCTCATGCGCATGCAAACAAAGGCAGAGCGGTTTGTAACAGAATTGTTTAATGCCTATGTCAGTGAGCCGCGTATGCTGCCCAAAGAAACACAAAAACATCTAGAAAACAGAGAACTACACCGCGTTGTGGCCGATTACATTGCCGGTATGACAGACCGGTACGCCCTGCAAGAATGGGAGCGACTATTTGACCCCTATCATCGGGCATAGACACAAAAAAAGAGCTTGCACATTGGCAAGCTCTTTTTTGATCCTAAACTTTCTACAGAACTTAATAGTCTAGTGCATCACTGGCACTGGCATCCGCCTCAACAGCGCCGCTTTCTTTTGACCACGCCGAAAGCTCTATCGTAATACGCTCAAAGAAGCTTTGGGGAGGCAAAGTGCCTGTGCCATACTGCATTTCCTTAATTTCTGCGTTGATAATAAGCGTCGCAGTTTCCAAAACAATCGTTTCGTTTTCACGCGCCAAAATCGGTTCTCCCTTTGGCGCCAACTTGGCCTTCAACGCATCGTCAAAGAAGGCATGGTCACTCATCAGCACTTTGGTAACGGTGCGGATGTCGTTTTTGTCAAACAACCAGATTTCCAGAGCGGTCACATTTTTAGGCAAATCTGTACCGATTGATTCTGAAATGCCAACCCCGCATTCACCTAAAAAGTCGCCTTGTACGTTTTCAATACTAAAGGAATCGTCATAAGCGTCATTGCCATAGGTGTAGGTTGTTGTAAATTGGGCTAATGGGGTCGTGATTGTTTGTCCTTCGTCAACTACCTCAAAAGCTGCGGGGGCTTGTGGCATGGTTTCGGTAATATCGACCGCATTATCTGTTTCAAGCATGGCGCGGCGTCTGTTCATAACGAGGTAGATGGCCGCAATAAGGAAGATGAGGAGGATACCCAGGAAGAAGATGGGGCCTAATGATGAGCCGCCACTCTCCTCTTCTGCGGGTGCTGTTTCACCGGGAGCTGTGCCATTGGCAACTGCGGCGCAGCCTTGTCCGTTCACAACGGCGGCTACAGCTTCCAGGCGGGCCTGATCTGCCGGATCTGTTGATTTGCTGGCGGCGCGGCAAGCGGCGACATCGCCATTCCAACTGGTTAACGCACGACGAACTTTTTCGGTATCGCCATCAAATGAAAACAGTTCGGCAACCATGCGGGCGTAAGCTTCCTGATCTGCTTCTGCGAGCTGTGCCGGGCTGGCGTCGGTCCATTCTACAGGCCAAATCACCCAGCCAATTAGGAGGCCCAAAACAAGACCGAGGATAATCCCACCGATTAACCCTAATTCAGGCCGATTTCGTAACGTATCCATCTGTCACCTACCTTCACAATGTTCCTTGTTGGACTAAATAGCGACATCCCCATTTGGGCGGTATCTTACCATAACTCGATAGGTCACACAAGGTTATGTTTAATTCTTTCCCTCTCCAGATCGCTGTGGTATACTGACCCTTGGCGTGGGTTGTCTGGCATTTTGAAGCAACTGCTAACAAACCAGGAGAATCTACAACGTGAAACATTTCCTCAGTATAGCTGATCTTTCCCCTCAAGAATTGAATCATTTATTAGATTTGGCAATGCAATTGAAGGCGGAGCTGCGTCAGGGTGGCAATAAACCTGTGTTAAAAGGTAAAAGCCTGGCGTTGGTGTTCCAAAAACCGTCACTGCGTACTCGTGTTTCTTTTGAAATGGGTATGGTGCAGTTGGGCGGTTATGCTTTTTACCTTTCTCCCAATGAAATTAAGATGGGAGGACGGGAAAGTGTGCCTGATGTTGCTCGTGTGTTATCGGGTTATGTGGATGGCATTATGGCGCGTGTGTTTGACCATGCGCATATTTTGCAATTGGCTGAGTATAGTTCTGTGCCGATTATCAATGGGTTGTCTGATTATAATCACCCTGCTCAGGCGTTGGCTGATGTGTTTACGATTTTGGAACACAAAGGTTCTTTTGATGGCTTGAAGGTGGCTTATGTGGGTGATGGGAATAATGTGGCGCGCTCGTTGATGTTTGCTTGTATGAAGCTGGGTATGGATTTTGCTGTGGCATCGCCGGTGGGGTATCAGTTGTCGGCTGATGATTTTGCGCTGGCGGAGCAGATGCGTGTGGGTGATGCGTCTGTTTGGCATGGTGAGGATCCGGTAACGGCCGTTACCGATGCCGACGTGATTTACACTGACGTTTGGACCAGCATGGGGCAAGAGGCAGAAACGGCCGAACGCCTGAGAATCTTCCCACCCTACCAGGTCAACCAGACACTCGTCAACCATGCCAAACCAGACTGCCTTGTCATGCACTGCCTACCCGCCCATCGCGGAGAAGAAATTACAGACGAAGTTGCCGACGGCCCCAACTCAGTATTATTCCCCCAAGCCCACAATCGGATGCATGCCCAAAAGGCTATTTTGGTAGAACTATTAGCCTCATAGACGGAGGTATTTTTTGGCAAAAGATCGCGCTCGCTACGAAGAAGCACTCAATCGTGGCCACTCCTTTATTTGGGATCAGCAATGGGATGAAGCCATTGCTGCGTTTCAGGCTGCAATTGATGAATTTCCAGAAGAGCCTGCGGCTTATGCTGGTCTGGGTATGGCGTACATGGAAACCAACCGGCTGGCTGAAGCACTGGAAAATTACAAATTAGCCGCTCGTTACTCTCGTGGTGATGTGATCTATTTACGCCAGGTAGCCGATGTACAAGAACGGCTTGGGCAGTTGAGTGAAGCCGGAAAAACCTATATGGCAATTGGCGAAATTGAACTAAATCGCCGCCGGCTGAACGAAGCAATGGATAACTGGCATAGAGCCGTGCGGCTGGAGCCAAATCTGCTGCGTGCTCACCAAAGATTGGCCACAATTTATAAGAGGCAAGGCATTACACGCAGTGCTATCAGAGAATATTTGGCAATTGCCCGTATTTTGCAATCGCAAGGTGAACAGGAAAAAGCCTTGCAAGCATGCCGTTTGGCTTTGCAATTAGACCCTAGAAACCCGGATGTTTTAACTGCTATTGAAATGGTGAAACAAGGTGAAACCTTGTTTGCAAATGAGCCGCTTCCCACGCCTGCCCGGGTGTCTACAGGGTTGTTAGGTCGTGTTGGTGACAGTTTTTATACAGAAGATGAATGGGATGAGAAAGAGAGTGAGAAGGATACGGCCGTGCCCGTCCAAGACGCCAAACGCACAGCCATGGAACAACTCGCCGTCCAACTGTTCAACACCGACGAAAACAGCGACCTATCCAACACCGGCCGCCTGGAACAATCACACCTCATCAGCCAGGCACTCGATTACCAGCGTAGAGGCATGGTCAACGAAGCCATTAGCGCCTACGAAAAAGCCATCGCCTCCGGCATCAACAGCACCGCCGCCCACTTCAATTTGGGACTCCTCTACCAGGACAAACTCCGTTTCGAAGACGCCATCAAAGAATTCGAAATATCCGTCAAAGACCACGAATACCGCCTTGCCAGCCACTTCGCCCTGGGTGAATCCCACCGGGCCAGAGGCCGCATAGACAAAGCCGTTGAACACTTCATCCAAGTCCTCAAAATCGTCGATTTACGCACCGTAAAACATCAGCAAGCAGACAGACTCATTGAACTTTATGAAAACCTTGCCGACAGCCTCATAACAAAAGGTGAGCCAGAAAAAGCTACCGCATTTGCCAACGCCCTTGTCGAATTCCTCAGCCATCGTGGCTGGGAAGACAAAGTACAAGAAGCCCGGCAGCGCCTGGATGCCATGTCCGATGCTGGCATGATGATCCTGGGTGATGTGATGACCGCTGGCTCAGAGCAAGTATTGGAATCACTCTATCTTTCACAAGAATATACGCGCCGCAAAATGTTCAAAACGGCCATCGAAGAAGCTTACCGAGCCATCCAGCTTGCGCCAGATTACATGCCAGCCCACATTCAACTAGGTGACGTTCTTGCCAAAGAAGGGCGGCATGAAGATGCAGCCGCAAAATTCACGGTTATTGCCGAAACATACCGTGTACGAGGAGACATTAACGGCGCCATCCTGGCATACGAAAAAGTCGTAGAAATGCTGCCCCTGGATGTGGCTACCCATGCCCGTCTGGTTGACCTGCTAAAACGGCATGGCCAGATAGACAGGGCATTGGAACATTACATGGCTATGGCCGATGCCTATTACCAATTAGCCCAGGTTGACAAGGCACGAGAAAAATATCAAGAAGCATTAAAATTGGTTTCTCGTGCAGAAGATGATCAAATCTGGAAAATGCGCTTGCTTCGGGCCATTGCAGACATAGACATGCGCCGATTTGAGTGGCATAAAGCACTGTCGGCTTATCGGGAACTACGCCTGCTTGATCCTGAAGATGAGCGCACAGCCATGACTTTGGTAGATTTATATTACCGTGTAGGCCAACCAGTAAATGCCATTCGTGAACTGGATCAATATTTAGTACAGCTTGTGCGCGGAGGGCGTGGCAATAAGGTTGTTGGCATCCTGGAAGATATGGTTCATCAACGCCCCGGGGATGCTAATTTGGTAGATCGGTTGTCGCGATTGTATTTACAAAAGAAAATGCGCAAAGAGGCGATAGAGATTTTGGACAAGCTGGGTGAAGCGCAGTTAGATGCGGGTGATACAGAGGGCGCAGCAGAAACTATCGAAAAGATATTGCAGTTGAACCCGCCTAATGCCAAAAGCTACCAGCATCTGTTAAATCAGCTTCGGTCATAGATTGCTTTGTGATCATCTCTGTACGCTAAAATTCCTCGGTTACAATTGTCTCAAGCACGCAAATGTTTTGATGTGGCTGCCTGCCACTTGTATGTTGGACGTGCCTTAACGATTATTTGTTCAATGTTTCCTGAATTTTTGTCTGCGTTTTTACGAGACGATAGCATAACCCCTTAAGCAAAGATACAATCTACTTTTTGGGTAATGTTTTACCATGTTTGTTAAAGCAGGCAGAAATCAGGCTGCTTTTTTTGTCTTAGAAGTTTAAGTAAAGCGCGGAAAAATCCTAAAAAAACCAGCACCTTCAAGCGATTTACTTTTAGGAGAACGAAAACGCTTCCAACTTGTTTGTTTTTAAGCCACTTTTCGTTCTCCACTTAAGACATGGAAGGTGCAGGTTGTTTTTTATGGGTTACCCGGGTTTTGC
>CAZRIB010000026.1:0-11041 GCA_964600035.1 uncultured Ardenticatenaceae bacterium
GACACGGATTTTTAGCTGACTTATCCGTGTTTATCTGTGTGAATCCGTGTCCTGGGAAAATTAACAAATCTACTTAACAATGCATGAGGTTAATAGGTTTGTCGTTTTTTACCGTGTTGTCTTGTCTTTTGAATCCCCTTTGTCCAGAGTGTTTGCCTGATCTGCCATAATTGTGCCCAATGTTACCAGCCGCTCCAACAGTTCCCAACCGGCGGCAGAACGCCCTAAAATGGTGAGCTCCTGTGTGTTCCAGATGACTTCTTCCAGAGAGCCGGGAGCAGGCCAGCGCGGCCATGTGCGCATGGCACGCTTTGTTTGGGCTGTGAAGTAGCGCTCTCCCAGGCTGTTGTGGGTAACCAGTAATACAAATTCTGAGTTCCATAATTCGCCGGGAATGGGGTACGGCCGTAACGCCTGATTGGACAACAACCGCTTTGGGGCGGCTGGATGGGCTGGTTTTAACACCAATGTGCCGTATGGCAGCATAATATCTTTCGTGTGCCACTCAAAAAAAGCTTGCTGGTAACGTCGAAGTTGTTTTAACTGCCACTTTACGCCAGTGGGCGTTGTGCCGGTTATGGCCAGTTTACGCTGCCACAGGGCGCGTATACCGCCTACGGCATATTGCCAACCTCGTTTTTCTGCCAATATCCGCTGCTGTTTGTGACGATTCCAGTTTCGCCAGCTTAAATATGCAGCCGCGATGACACTCCCTAACAGGGCTGTTGTCAAAAAGAGAATTGGCAGCAGGTCTTTCATCATATTGTCAGATGTTGGTTGCGGCTGTTTGTTTGTTGATGTCGTTTTGGTTTTGATCTCAATCAGGCGGTGATGGTACGCTGAGTCAGGTACGTGAATCTCCAAACAGTAATCCCCAATTATAGTGAAGTGGCGCTTCTGGGCGAATGCGATTTGTTTGGTGATGTGGCTGGAATAAAAAACGGAGAAACGGCCGTTAACCCCTGATCGTTTCTCCGCTGTCACACACTGTGCAAATGCAAACGCTATAAAAGATAATCCAGCACTTCATCTAAACGAACCACCCGACTGACAAAATCAGGCAGCTCCCTGGCATTTTTATTTTCCCTGTCCAGCCAAAAGCCATGCGCAAAACCACCGGCCGTTACAGAACCGATGGCATCTACATCAAAGTTATCGCCGATCAGCGTGCATTCTTGGGGCGGTACGCCGATTTTTTCTGCTGCGTAATGAAAAATACGGCCGTCTGGCTTATGCAAGTTAATTTCTTCGCTAATGATGATGTGTTCAGGTTCAATTAAGTATCCCACCAAAGATTCCATTGCCTGGCGAGCCGTTTTGGAATGGTTGGACAGAATGCCCAACCGGAATCCCTGCGTATGCAGCCGGGTCAGCGTCGGCAGCACATCATCATAAAGCAGGTTTGGCAGGAGCGCATACCCTTCATAAAGCTGCCGCCCCAAATTTTGAGGGATCTCTTCTTGCCCCAAATGAGCGAGCAGGTTGTGATAAAACTGAATAATTTCAGAAGGTTTTTGTGGTTTTTGCTGTTTGCTCTGCTTGCCCCCATTTAAGTAGTATTGGTGGAGGGCTGATTCAATTTGGGCGGCTGTGTACGGCAGCCCATGACGCTGGAATAGTGCGGCCAGTCGTTGACTGGTTGGGACATCGCCCAGAATGCGGGCTAATGTCATATCCCAATCAAAAAAAACGGCCGTAATCCTTGAATTTTTCATCTTATCAATTCTGCCAACTTGTAAAGTTAACAAGATACAGAATGCTCCTTTGTGCAAGTCTGACAATAGTTGGAAACATTCTACTTGGCATGAAAGGTGGATGGCGTGAATTTTGCGAGTAAATTTCGTGATATTGAAGAAAAAGAGACGATGCGAGCATAAAACTTTACTAAATTGGTATCCGTTTAGATGGAACACCGGGTTGCACGGAGAATAGAACACGTAACCCGAAGTCCGCATACTGTTTTTCGACGAAGTTACCAGAGGTAGAACACATGAATTACGAATTACGAATTACGGATTACGAATTACGGACTTCGGGCTGCGGGCAGCAGGTAATTTCGGCCCTTAGCCATACAACGCTCATTTTGTTCAGTTGTATGGCTAAGGGCCTTGTGTTTGATGATTTATGAGGATGTTTTAAGGGGTAGGTGATGCTGTGGGTTGTTCTGTGGGCACGGCCGTTGCCGTTGGCACAGACGTTGACACAGACGTTGGCGCAGTTGTTGGCGTGAGCGTGGGCGTAGACGGCAGCGGCGTGGTTGTTGGCGATGGGGTAGGCGTGATGGTTGGCGTTTCCGTCGGGGTAGGCGTCAACGTTGGCGTTGGGGTCTCTGTTGGGGTGGCCGTTGGCGTTGGTGTGGGTTCCAACAGTGTCAACAAAACCCGTTCTTCCAACGACACCGGATCTTCCTCTGGGGTATAGGGATTGTCCGGGCCAAAAATGAGTACCCGCAGGGTAATGGGGCCAAACGTTGAAATTTTGCTGGTGTCCCACTCTGCCAACAGGCCATCTGTGACCGGGTTTGGCTGTTTTTCCTGAACCAGTCCCCAGCCACCCGGATTTTGGCCAATGCCAAACTCTACCTGGTAGCCGGCAAAGTTGGGGGCGTTGACAGAGCCTTCGATGCGCACTTTGTCAGTAATTTCTGTGCCGGGCTGGGGCTGGTTAATGACGATAGACGGCCGTTCCGGGACAGATTCACACGTTTCTGTTGGCGGAAGCTGCAGCGGCAGGGCCACGCCCAACTGCTCTGCCCATGCCTTGCCAGCGGCTGTGTTTTCAATCCAGTTTTGTGCGGCCTGCCGTTCCCGCGTTAGCACATTGTCCTGCCCGCTAACCAGCAAATTGAAAAAGCCCACCTCCGCCACCGACTCCTGACAGGCTTCTGTGGCTTGCAAATTAGTCCATAAATCAACAGGCACAACGCGCAAAAAATCTTGCTCCGCTTCCAATGGCGGGTGATTAGAGGCAAACCGCTCAATAATGCGCTGTGGGCAGTCCGGGCCGGGGCGCGTGCCGGAAGTGGCGCAAATTTCAATGTCCACCACGCCATCCGGGCGCGTAAAATCAACAGGGGTGCGCACGCTTAAATATTGGGTCATAAAGGTGTGCCAGATGGGAGCGGCCACCCGGTAGCCAGATTGACCTTCGCCAATGGGTTGGTTGTCTGTGTTGCCTACCCAAACGGCCGTTACCACTTGCGGGGTATAGCCAATTGTCCAGGCATCGCGCACGTCAAACCGGTCTGTGCCGGATGTGCCCGTTTTGGCCGCGACACGATGGCCGGGGATAACCAGCAAATTGTTTACGCCAAATTCAGGCTGGCGGGCATTGTTGTCAGACAAAATGTCGCTAACCAGGTAAGCCAAATTGGCATCTACCACCTGAGAATCGGCGGGGTTGGGAACGACGTGTTCATACAAGACATCGCCTGCCCGGTTTTCAATGCGTGCCAGTGCAAATGGCTCCGGGTTACGCCCCTGATTGGCCAGGGTGGCAAAGGCTGTTGCCATTTCCAGCGGGGCAATTTCGCCGCCGCCCAAGGCCAGTGCCAGTCCATAATTGCGTGGCTGCTGCTGTTGGGTGCAGCCTTCGTCTTGCAGCGAGACCAGCCCAAAGCTTTGTACTCTGTCAATGAAGGCACAAACGCCGACGTATTCCAGCGCTTTGACGGCCGTTACGTTGTAGCTGTTGCCCAGTGACGGCCGTAACCGCAGCGGCCCATGAAATTCATCATCATAATTTTTCGGCACATAAGGCGGATTCGTGCCATTTGGGAATTCCGTTGGCACATCCCAAATCAACGTGGCCGGTGTCCAACCCTGCTCCATTGCCGCCAGATAGACAAACGGCTTAATCGTGGAACCGGGCTGGCGGGGGGCAAGCGCCATATTCACCTGCCCACTAATGGATTCATCATTAAAGTCCACACTACCCACCAGTGCCAAAATTTCACCCGTATCCGGTTTAATCACCACCATTGCCGCATTATTTGCACCGGCGGCCACAATATTTGACCGGGCATTGGCAATCGTTTCCTCGGCTAAAACCTGCGCATTGGGATCCAACGTCGTTAAAATGCGCAGCCCGCCACGATAGATGGCCTGTGCCCCAAGCAAATCTTCTGCCTGCTGCAAAACCGTTAGCGTAAAATGCGGGTGTTTAATGACTGTTTCCGGCGGTTCCAGGTTGTAGACAAACAAATTGGTTTCGTTGATGGCATCCTGTGCTTCTTGAGGTGTGATATACCCTTCTGCTACCATGCGCCCCAACACCTCAGACTGCCGTCCCAATGCTTTGTCCGGGGCGGTGTAGGGGTCCCACAAGGCGGGGGCTTGGGGCAGCCCGGCTAACAACGAGGCTTCAGCCAGGGTTAAGTCGGCGGCCGATTTGCCAAAGTAAGTTTGGGCGGCGGCTTCAATGCCATATGCACGGTTGCCGTAGTAGATTTCATTCAAATAGAGTTCCAAAATTTCGTCTTTTTCATAGGTACGGGCTAATTCTGCTGCCAGAATGATTTCCCGTACTTTTCGGCGGAAGGAGCGTTCGGTTCGTTCATCTTCGCCCAGCAGAACGGCGCGAACGAGCTGTTGGGTGATGGTGCTGGCTCCAGAAACGAATTCGCGTTCCTGGGCGGCTTGAATAACAGCTCTAATGATGCCGATGACATCAAAACCGGGGTTTTCGTAGAAACGGGCATCTTCTGTGGCGATGGTGGCTTGAATGAGGAATGGCGAAATTTCATCCAGTGCCACCCGGGTGCGGTTGCCTGCATTGGGGTCGGAGAGGGCGTACAGTTCGTTGCCGTTGCGGTCGTAGATGTGGGCGGTTTCAAATTGGCTGGCGTTTGCTTCTAGCTGGCGTGGGCTGGGCAGGTCGTTGGCGATGGTGGTGTAGCCGATGGCTGCACCGACAACGAGGAGGCTGATGCCCAAAATGGCGAGCAGTACGGAGATGAGGATGGCGCGGGTGAAGCAGCCCCGCCAATTTCGGCGGGCTTTGGTTTGGATGCGGGGTTTTGGCCGTGTCGGTTGTTTGCCGGGCATGACGACTTTGCTGGTATGGGCTGGCTGTGGCGCGGGCGGTTGTTGTTCGCGGATGGGGCGGCGTGGGATTTGTGGGGTGGCTGGCGGCTGCGGGCGTTCTCTTACGGGGCGTACCGGACGCTGGACGATGGTGGGCGCGTCGTCTTCGGTGTCCTGGTCTGTTGGCGGTTCTTTGCGGTAAATGTGTGTCGGGGCGTCGGCTAACGGCCGTTCCTGACCAGGAATAGCTACTCGCGGCTGTACTTCTGTTGCTTCCAAATCTTCAATGGGCGGCGGGTCTTTTGGCTGTAAATCGTCGGCCGTTAGAGGCAGGGGGGCTGGTGTTTGTGGAACGTTTTCAGCAGGCGCGGGTAAATCGGTTACGGTTGCGTCGTCGTCTGTTCCGGCAGCTAATGGTGGTGAGATGGTTTGGGTTGGTTCGTCAGGATCGGTTGGTGGTTCGCTGGCGGCAGGGGGAACGGCCGTTTCCGGTTCATCCAACTCATTCATTAAATCAAGCAGAGAGACCTCATCATGAAGCCCTTCTTCTTTTTTGACAGGCTCATGGCTTTGAGTTGGTTCTTCTTCGATGGGATCTTCTGCGTCAGGAAGTGGTTTT
Source organism: uncultured Ardenticatenaceae bacterium (assembly GCA_964600035.1). Taxonomy (GTDB): domain Bacteria; phylum Chloroflexota; class Anaerolineae; order Promineifilales; family Promineifilaceae; genus CAZRIB01. Next base: position 5,644 of record CAZRIB010000026.1, read on the forward strand.
TCGTTTGTCATAAGAGGAATTGAGGAGCAAAGGTTACAGATGGAAGATTAAAAAAGAGCAAAGATAGTCTGTTTACAATGCCATTCTTCATTCTTCATTCGTCTTGCTTTTCACCAGCATAATCCAGTCGCCGCGCTGCACAACCTTGCCATGCTGATTCACAATACTGTATTTCATGGTGACATTCCCGCCGCCAAGCCGACGAAAGGCCTTCTTTTCTGTGATTTCGATGACCACGTGGACTGTGTCGCCAATAAAAGTGGGCAGGCTGAATTTTGCACTCAATTCACGAAAAGCCAGCACGGTTCCTTCGATGACACCAGAGCGCACGGCCAGTCCCGTGGCGATGGATTGAACCAGCAGGCCATGGGCGATGCGTTGGCCAAAGGTGTCTTTGGCGGCGTACTCTGCATCTGTGTGAATTTGGTTAAAGTCGCCAGACAGGCCGGCAAAGGTGACAATGTCGGCTTCGGTGATGGTGCGAGCGGCCGTAACCAGTTTCATGCCAATCTCAAAATCTTCAAAGTAAAGGCCACGTGGTTGGTAGGTTAATTCGTCGGTCATGCTATCTCCTGTTGATTATGAGCGATGGTTAAAGGGTAAAGAGTGAAGATTGAAGATTAAAGAGTAAAGATTGAGATTAGAGATTGGAGATTGGAGATGAAGGGCTCTTTAATCATAAATCTTTGGTCTTTGATTATTAACTTTCGGCAGCAGCCAGTTTTTCTGCTTCATCGGCTAATGTGAGGGCATCGATGAAGGGGTCGAGGTCGCCGTCCATGACAGCAGAGAGGTTGTAGCTGGTAAAGCCAATGCGATGGTCTGTGACGCGGCTTTGGGGGTAGTTGTAGGTGCGGATTTTTTCGCTGCGATCGCCGCTGCCCACCTGTGATTTGCGTTCGGCGGCAATGGATGCGTGCTGCTTGGCCTCTTCCATTTCTTGCAGGCGTGCCTGAATGATGGCCATGCCAAGCCGTTTGTTTTGGGTGAGGCTGCGTTCTGATTGTATTTTGACCATGAGGCCGGTGGGTTTGTGGATGATGCGGGCGGCGGTGGCGTTTTTCTGCATGTGTTGGCCGCCGGGACCGGACGAAAATTCGGCCGTGATTTCCAGATCGCGTTCGTCGAGGGTAATTTCGACATCGTCAATTTCTGGCATGACGGCGACGGTGGCTGTGCTTGTGTGGATGCGCCCTTGCGATTCTGTTTGGGGGACGCGCTGGACACGGTGGACGCCGCTTTCAAATTTGAAGCGGGAGTATGCGCCTTTGCCTTTGACGGCCATGATGACTTCTTTGTACCCGCCGACACCGGTGGCGTTTTCGTCTACGATTTCGGTTTTCCAGCCGCGACTTTCGGCGTAGCGGGTGTACATGCGCAGCAGGTCGGCGGCAAAGATGCCTGCTTCGTCGCCGCCTGCGCCTGCCCGTATTTCGATGAAGACGTTCTTTTCGTCGCGCGGGTCTTTGGGGACAAGGAGGCGGCGCATGGTTTCTTCTAATGTTTCCAGACGTTGTTTCAGGTCGTCGATTTCTGCTTCGGCCAGTTCTGCCATTTCGCCTTGTTCCAGCTCGGCGAGTTCGCGTGCTTCTTCCAGTTCTTGTGTAAGCTGCTGGTGTTTGCGGTAGGCTTCGACGAGCGGCTGCAGATCGGAACGTTCTTGTGCCAGTTCGGTAAGTTTGACGTGGTTGGCAAGAATGTCGGGATCGAGCATTTGGCGTTCGATTTCTTCGTAGCGGGTGACGACTTGGGCGATTTTTTCCAACATGGTGTTTTGGGTATGCCTGCGGGTGTGGCGGGTTACGGCCGTTTCCCGGCAGACTGTCTCCTGAAATTTTGAAATGATTGCTTACGGATCAGAGTTGTGAAATTGGATTATAACCAGCGGCAATAGTGCGTCAAGCGGTGTAAACATGATACAATACGGCCGTTACATTCCCCTCATGAACAAAAACGGAAGAATAATATATGAATCGTGAATACCATCGCTGGCACAGCCCATCTTTAGAGCGTGACATGGAACTGCTCATATTTGGACACGGTGGCGCACGTGTTCTGGTATTTCCCACATCCAAAGGCAAATTTTACGAATGGGAAGACCGGGGCATGATAGGGGCGTTGGCCGACCACATTGAGAACGGCTGGATACAACTTTACTGCCTGGACAGTGTGGATGCAGAAAGCTGGTATGCCTGGTGGAAGCACCCTGGCGCACGTGCCTGGCGACAAGTGCAATATGAACAGTACATTTTGAATGAAGTGCTGCCCTTGACCTGGCAGAAAAACCAAACGCCCTTTCTGATTACGGTGGGGGCCAGTTTTGGGGCGTATCATGCCGTCAACTTTGCCCTGCGCCATCCAGAGCTGGTGGGGCGCACCATCGGCATGAGCGGCATTTATGACATTTCTCGCTGGACGGACGGCCATCATGACGACAATATCTACTTTAACAACCCGATAGCGTATATTGCCAATGAGCAAGATGCTGCCCGGCTGGAGGCGCTGCGTCATGTGGATATTATTTTGGCAGTTGGTAAGGATGATGGACTGCGTTACAGCAGTGAGCAGTTGTCGGCGCTGCTTTGGCAGAAGGGTGTGGGCAATGCTTTGCGCCTTTGGGATGGCTGGGCGCACGATTGGCCTTATTGGCATCAAATGATTCGCCATTATATTGGCGGGCATGATTAGTTTTTTTGATTGGTTTTGCAGAGGAGACACCACCGGCTGCGCCAACCACCATGCATAAAAATGTGGCAGGTGGCAGGTTGCAAGTGGCAAGGGGCAAACGCAGCTTCGTAATTCGTAATTTTTACAGGAGGTTTTTATGAGCTTGAAAGTGGGGTTGATGGTTGGTCGGGAGTGGTCGTTTCCACCGGCGTTTTTGAATGAGGTAAACGGCCGTCAAGCAGGTGTCACGGCCGAATTTGTCAAACTGGGCGGCACAAAAATGGACGAACCAAACGAATATGCCGTCATCGTAGACCGCATTTCCCACGAAGTGCCCTATTATCGTTCCTACCTGAAAAATGCCGTTTTGCAGGGAACAACCGTCATAAACAACCCATTTATGTGGACGGCCGACGATAAATTTTTTGAAGCATCACTGGCAACAAAACTAGGCGTTGCCAGCCCCAAAACCGTTGTGCTGCCAAACAAAGATTACGTACCGGGCATTGTGCATGATGAAAGCTTACGCAACCTCATCTTCCCCATTGATTGGGACGGCATTCTGGAGTACATCGGACTGCCCTGCATTCTTAAAGATGCCCATGGCGGCGGCTGGCGCGATGTGTATGTGTGCCATTCCAAAGAAGAAGTGTGGCGTGCTTATGACGAATCCGGGCTGTTGACGATGATTTTGCAGGAGTTTATTGAGTGGGATCATTATGTGCGCTGCATGTGTATTGGGCAGGAGCATGTTTTGCCAATGAAATATGACCCGAAAGAGCGCCGTTACCATGTGGAGCACGACCATTTGGGCAAGGAGTTGGGCGCGCGCGTTGTGGATGATGCCTTGAAACTGGTGCGAGCGCTGGGTTACGACATGAATACGGTGGAGTTTGCCATTCGTGATGGCGTGCCTTATGCCATCGACTTTATGAATCCGGCTCCGGATATGGATATTAATTCGTTGACGTCCCACTATTTTGAATGGTGTGTCAAGCACATGGCTGATATGGTGATTGATTTGGCGAAGAACCCCCGTCCCCAACTGACCGAGCTGAAGTGGAGTGCGTTGTTTAACAAATAGGGCTTTTAATTTTTAATTCATTTATCCTCCATTTTTACGAAAGGACACGGCCATGACTTTGCGAGATGCCATTAATACGTACCATGATTTGTTGACAGATGATCTGGCGATGGAAACAGAGGGGCAGCTTGCTGAGCAGATGAAGATGCGCGGGCTGTTTTTTGGCAGCCGCCCTTTGTGTACTGTTTTGCGTCCCCGGTTTTTGCTGCCGGAGCAGTATAACTATTTGCGTCATGCGATACGGCCGTTGCTCACTGCTTTCGACAAAATTTCCCGCCTGGCCGTAGAAGATGCCGATTTTCAGACCCAATTTCACCTGCTGGATTGGGAAAAGGAGCTGATTCAGCATGATCCCGGCTACCACGAACACACACCTGTCAGCCGCCTGGATGCTTTTTTTGTGACAGATACCAATGAGTTGAAATTTACAGAGTACAACGCAGAAGTACCGGCGGCCTCAGCTTACAATGATGTGTTGAATAATGTGTTTTATGGGCTGCCGGTAATGGGGCCATTTTTGCGGGAATATGTGGTACGGCCGTTACCCACCCGCCATGCTGTATTACACGTTTTGCAGCAAGCCTACCGCCAATGGGGCGGCACAGACAAGCCGCGCATTGCCATTTTGGACTGGGAAGAGGTGCCCACCCAAAGCGAGTTTGAACTGTTTACCGCCTATTTTCACAATCAGGGCTTTGAGTGCCAGATTGTAGACCCGCGCCATGTGGAATACCGAAACGGCCGTCTCGTACACGGCGACTACCACATCACAGTCATCTATAAGCGCGTCCTCATCACCGAACTTATTGAACGACTGGGCATAAACCATGATGTCGTCCGGGCTGTGCGCGATGGCGCAGTCTGCATGGTCAACCCCTTCCGCTGCAAAATCCTCTACAAAAAAGCCAGCCTGGCCGTACTCAGCGATGAACGGAACAGCACCCTCTTTAATGACAGTGAAACCCGCGCCATTCGCACACACGTCCCCTGGACACGGGTGGTAGAGGAACGCAAAACCACCTATGGCGACCTGCCCATTGATCTCATTCCCTTCATCCTTAAATACAAAGACCAATTGGTGCTAAAACCCAATGACGATTATGGTGGGCATGGCATTGTTCTTGGCTGGCAAACCAATACCAGTGGTTGGGAAAAAGCCGTCGCCCAGGCGATGCAATCGCCGTATGTAGTGCAAGAACGAGTGGTTATTCCCACAGAACCCTATCCCAGCATCATCGACGGCCGTTTACAAATCTACGAACGCATGCTCGACACCGCCCCCTTCATCTTCCATGGCGATTACGTTGATGGCTGCCTGACCCGCCTTTCCACAGACCCTCTGCTAAACGTCTCCGCAGGCGGCGGCTCCACCGTGCCTACCTTTGTGATAGAAAAACGGTAAGTTAAAGATTAATAGATTGATGATTTAAGCAGGTTGCAGGTTGCAGGTGGCAGGTGGTAGGTTGCAGGTTGCAGGTTGCAGGTGGCAGGTTGCGGGTTGCAGGTTATGTTGCTGCAATCTCCCAATCTCGCAATCTCCCAATCTCGCAATCCCCCAATCTCGCAATCTCGCAATCTCCCAATCTCCCAATCCCCCCTCTTGTTAACGTAATTCATATATTGGTTCAACAGAATTCTTACGCATTC
>CAZRIB010000026.1:11141-16959 GCA_964600035.1 uncultured Ardenticatenaceae bacterium
CCCCCCTCTTGTTAACGTAATTCATATATTGGTTCAACAGAATTCTTACGCATTCACCGTATGCTTGTCGCAGTTAAGATGAAAATAGGCGGCTGTATGGGTGAAAACAAAACAACGTTGCTCCGTTTTCCCAGTGTGAACGATGGTTACGGACTTATTGCTAAATACCCAACGGCCGTAAACCAGAAAAACCCCGAAAAGGGATGAAGGGAGTGTAGCATTATGAGCAAAATAGTAGGAATCGACCTGGGTACAACCAACTCCGTTGTCGCCGTGATGGAAGGCGGCGAACCAACCGTGATAACCACCGCAGAAGGCAGCCGCCTGACCCCGTCCATGGTGGCATTTAGCAAAAATGGCGAGCGGCTGGTGGGACAAACCGCCAAACGGCAGGCCACCATCAACCCGGAAAACACCATCTTTTCCGTGAAGCGGTTTATTGGGCGGCGGTTTGATGACCCGGCCACCGCAGAAGAAAAAGCCCGCCTGCCATATGAAATCGTTCGCGGGCCGCAAGGTGATATTTTGGTAAAGGTGGCCCAAAACGGCCGTACCTATACGCCGCAAGAAATTTCGGCAATGGTGCTGGCCAAATTAAAGAAAGATGCCGAAGATTATCTTGGCGAACCAGTAACCAAAGCAGTCATTACCGTACCTGCTTACTTTAACGACAGCCAACGGCAGGCCACCAAAGACGCCGGTAAAATCGCCGGTCTGGAAGTCATGCGCATCATCAACGAACCGACTGCCGCCGCGCTGGCTTACGGTCTGGACAAAAAGAAAGACGAAACCATTCTTGTCTTTGACCTGGGTGGCGGTACGTTTGATGTATCTGTGCTGGAAGTAGGTGATGGCGTTATTGAAGTGCTGGCCACCAATGGCGACACCCACCTGGGTGGTGATGACTGGGACATGGCCATTGTAGACTGGATTGTCAGCGAGTTTTTGCGTGATCAAGGCATTGACCTGAAAAACGACCGGCAGGCTTTGCAGCGTGTCCGTGAAGCGGCGGAAAAAGCAAAAATTGAGCTTTCTTCCACCATGCAAACAGAAATCAACCTGCCGTTTATCACCGCAGACGCCAACGGGCCAAAGCATTTGCAAATGACGTTGACCCGCGCCAAATTTGAACAATTAACGGCCGATTTGCTGAAACGCATTGAAGGGCCGGTAAAGAAAGCTGTTGCCGATGCCGGTATTACCATGAACGAAATCGACGAAGTCGTGCTGGTCGGTGGGTCTACCCGGATGCCAATGGTGCAGGAACTGGTACGCCAGCTAACCGGCAAAGAGCCGAACAAGAGCGTGAACCCGGATGAGGTTGTGGCGATTGGTGCGGCTATTCAAGGTGGCGTGCTTGGCGGCGATGTGAATGATGTGCTGCTGCTGGATGTGACACCGTTGAGCCTGGGTCTGGAGACGTTGGGCGGTGTGATGACCACATTGATTCCGCGCAATACGACGATTCCAACCCGGAAGTCGGAGGTGTTCTCTACGGCCGAAGATGGACAAACGGCCGTTGACATTCACGTGCTGCAAGGCGAACGGCCAATGGCCGCCGATAACAACACATTGGGTGTCTTCCGTCTGGATGGCATTCCGCCGGCACCGCGCGGTGTTCCGCAAATTGAAGTGACTTTTGATATTGATGCAAACGGTATTTTGAATGTCACTGCCAAAGACAAAGCGACTGGTAAGAGCCAAAACATCACCATTACTGCCAGCACAAATCTGAATGAAGCTGACATTGAGCGGATGGTGAAAGAGGCTGAACAGCACGCGGCCGAAGATCAACGCCGTCGTGAGTTGATTGAAGCCCGGAATACGGCCGATCAGGTGATTTACCAGACTGAAAAGAGTTTGCAGAACCTGAATGGGCAGGCTGCCCCGGATTTGAAGGCGCGTGTTGAAGAGCAAATTGCCCAACTGAAGGAAGCGGCCAAGGGCGATGATGTGAACCGTATCAAGGAGTTGATTGCGGCTTTGCAGCAGAGTGCCATGCAGTTAGGCCAGGCTGCTTACCAGGGCAGTGGTGAACAGGCACAGGCGCAGCCCGACAGCAGTGCATCTGATGATGAAGATATTGTTGAAGGGGAATTTGAAAGCGCGTAATGGCTGATTGCCGTAGATGAAATGAAAACGGCCGTTTCTGGTACAAGAAACGGCCGTTTTTTGTTAGCATCTTTTTAGCAGCACGGTTATGACAGCTTGCCGTTCAGATACGGCCGTAAATAAGACCCCGTAAACGAAGCAGAAACGGCCGCTACCTCCTCCGGTGTTCCCGTCGCCACAATTTCACCACCCCGGTCACCCCCTTCCGGCCCCAAATCAATGAGATAATCCGCCACCTTAATAATGTCCAGATTATGCTCAATAATGACCACCGTATTCCCCTTATCCACCAACTTGTTTAGCGCCATAATCAACTTTGCCACATCATGCGAATGCAAGCCAACAGACGGCTCATCCAAAATATACAGCGTCCGGCCAGTCGCAATTTTAGAAAGCTCCCGGCTCAACTTAATTCGCTGCGCTTCCCCACCAGAAAGCGTCGGTGCAGGCTGCCCCAGGTGAATATACCCAAGCCCCACATCCATCAACGTTTTCAACTTGCGCTTGATTGTTGGAATATTTTCAAAAAAGGACAAGGCATCTTCCACCGTCAGCTCCAGCACCTCGGCAATATTCAATCCTTTATACGTTACCTGGAGCGTTTCCTTGTTGTACCGTGCCCCTTTACAAATATCACACGGCACATAAATATCCGGCAAAAACTGCATTTCAATGCGATTTTGTCCCTGCCCCTGGCATGCTTCACACCGGCCACCTTTCACATTAAAGCTGAACCGTCCCGGTTTGTATCCGCGTATTTTGCTTTCCGGCAAATTGGCAAACAAGTCCCGAATGGGGTTAAACAAATTGGTGTAAGTGGCAGGGTTGGAACGGGGTGTCCGGCCAATTGGGCTTTGGTCAATTTCAATGACTTTGTCCAAAAATTCCAGCCCTTCAATGGTCGTATGTTTACCCGGCAGTTCTTTGGATTTGTAAAAATGTTGGTGCAGCCGTTTGCTTAAAATCTCAACCACGAACGAGCTTTTGCCACTGCCGCTGACACCGGTGATGCAGACAAATTTGCCCAGAGGAATGGCGACATCGATGCCTTTCAGGTTGTTTTCTGCTGCGCCTTTTACCGTTAGCCATTCGCCGGAGCCTTTACGCCGTTTTTTGGGCAGGGGAATGCGCAGCCGTCCGCTGAGGTAGCCGCCGGTGATAGATTTTTCTTCTGCACAGATGGCGTCTGGCGTACCGGCTGCCACCACATGGCCGCCATTTTTGCCAGCCCCCGGCCCCAGGTCAATAATCCAGTCGGCTGCACGCATGGTATCTTCGTCGTGTTCTACCACCAGCACGGTGTTGCCCAGGTCGCGCATGCCTTGCAGGGTGCGAATGAGCCGGGCATTGTCTCGCTGGTGCAGCCCAATGCTTGGTTCATCTAATACGTAGAGAACGCCCATTAGCTGGCTGCCGATTTGGGTGGCTAACCGGATGCGTTGGGCTTCGCCGCCGCTGAGGGTACCGGCTGTTCTGTCCAGGGTGAGGTAATCCAGCCCGACGTTGATCATGAAGTTGAGCCGTTCGTAGATTTCTTTGAGAATGGGGCGGGCGATGAGCTGCTGGCGTTTGCTGAGGGGGGATTGGCTTTCGTCGCGGAGTTGTGCCACCCAGGGTAAGAGGTTGACGATGGGCTGTTTGGTGAGTTCGGTGATGGTACGGCCGTCTACATCCACACTTCTGGCAACCGGGTTTAGCCGCGTGCCTTCACACGTTGAGCAGGGGCGGTTCACCATAAACTGCTCCAGCTTTTCGCGCACATAATCCGACGTGGAATCTTGATAGCGCCGTTCCAGGTTGGGGATGACCCCTTCAAATTTGGTGCGATATTCCCGGCGATCACCTTCCCGGTTGATATAGGTGACGCTGATGGTTTCGTTCCCGCTGCCGTAAAGCAGTATGTGCATCTGGGCTTCTGTTAAATTGCGGACGGGGGTGTTGATGGGGATGTCAAAGTGAACGGCCGTTGCGCGAATCAACTGCCAGTAATAGCCCGCCTTATCCTCCGTAGGCCAGGCCACAATCGCCCCCTCCTCCAGCGTCAAATCCTTATTCGGCACAACCAGGTCTGGGTCAATCGCCTTCTTCGTCCCCAAACCCTGACAATCGGGACAAGCCCCATGTGGGTTATTAAAGCTAAACGTCCGCGGCTCAATTTCAGGAATCGACGTGCCATCATACGGGCAGTACAAATGCTCTGAATAGAGGGTGTCAACCGGATTATCCCGATCCGTGACATCATTGATAATCACCAGCCCCTGCCCCAGAGTCAAAGCCGTCTCAATCGAATCAGTCAGCCGGGTGCGATCACTGCGAGCTTCCTCACTGTCTGCATCTTCATAATGACGTATCACCAGCCGGTCAACCACGGCTTCAATTGTGTGGTTTTTATACCGGTCCAGTTCAATCTTCTCATCCACAGAATACACATCACCATTCACCCGTACCCGCACAAACCCGGCTTTACGCACATCTTCAAACACAGATTGATGCTGCCCTTTTCTGTCGCGGATAAGCGGGGCAAGCACCTGAACACGGCTGCCGTCTGGCATTGCCATAATCTGTTCCACAATTTGTTCTGCCGATTGGGGGTAAACGGGACGTCCGCATTCCGGGCAGTGGGGCGTGCCAGCCCGGGCATAAAGAAGGCGCATATAGTCATAAATTTCCGTCACTGTGCCCACAGTAGACCGTGGATTTTGGCTGACCCCTTTCTGGTCAATTGAAACGGCCGGACTCAGCCCTTCAATCTGGTCTACATCCGGCTTTTCCATTTGCCCCAAAAATTGGCGGGCATAGGCAGAAAGCGATTCCACGTAACGGCGCTGGCCTTCGGCAAAAATGGTGTCAAACGCCAACGACGATTTGCCAGAGCCTGATAACCCTGTGATAACGACCAATTTGTCGCGGGGAATTTCCACATCGATATTTTGGAGATTATGCGCACGCGCGCCGCGCACGATAATTTTGTCAAGAGACATACAATTTCCTTCAAAAAATGGGTGAAGCAGTTTACGAGTTATGTATTTGGCAGGCTGCAATGAGCCAGCCAACAATTCTAACTTAGATAACAGGGGGATACCATTAATTTATGGTGAGTGTGGTATTTGAGTGATTGGGGTTAAAGAAAAAGCGGAATGCCACCATGACGACATTCCGCTGTATTTCAGAATTGCAAAGAATTATGCAAACTCAAGGTAACTGTACAGCCTCTCTAGCTGTGGCCGGTGTCCTCACCGCGCCACCAGCGGGGACTGTGAAGAATTATGTAAACTCAAGTTAATTAATGATGCAGCCAGAACTATGCCTGGTGGGTGTCAACGACGCTGTTGTCTGTGCCGTGTTCGTTTTGCCAGTAAGCATCGGCGGCGTCATCATTTTCCCATTCGGAGCCATTTACCAGGTAGCGAAATTGGAATTGGCCGTCTTTTGGCAGACGCAGTTTTGTTTTGAATGCGCCGGTTTTCTTGATTTTCTTCATTTCTACTGGCTGCCAGTTGTTGAACTCGCCGACAAGGGCAACTGTTTCGGCCGGTTTGTGGCTAAATTCAAAGGTTACTTCTACTTCATCTTTGGTTTTGAAAAATCGTTTGCTGAGCATCTTTTGTCTCCTTAAGTAGGCAGCATGGCAATATATCCGGCTGAATAGGTCGGATGGCTGCTGCGGTTTATATGGTTTTGTTCAAGAAGTGCGTCAGGGAAGTGT
>CAZRIB010000027.1:0-16938 GCA_964600035.1 uncultured Ardenticatenaceae bacterium
GTTCGGCCAAAGCCTCCGGGTCTCGCGAAGGAACATGGAACCCCGTTTCGCCATCCCGAATCAAATAGGCCAGACCGCCCACTTCCGATGCAATAACCGGCGTGCCCATAGCCATCGCTTCCAGGGCCACCATGCCAAAACTTTCATAATGGGAGGGCATAACAACCATTTCAGAGGCCGCATAATAATTGGGCAGGGCATTTTGGTCTTTTGCTCCCAAAAAAGTCACAATGTCATGTATTCCCAGCTCAGACCGCATCTGCTGTAAGCGTGCCATTTCATCATCCGGGTCATCTGCCCAGGGGTCGCCGCCAATGATGGCAACGCAGCAGTTTTTTACCGCTTCCGGGTATTTGCCCTGAATGAGCGACATGGCTTGCAAGAGGGTGTCAATGCCTTTCAGCGGTTCAATTCTACCGGCAAAAAGCACCAGACAATGGTTGGGTGGAATGCCTACCCGTTTTTTTGCTTCTTCTGTGGTGATGGGATGAAAGCGTTCCAAATCGACACCGGGCGGGATGATGCGAACTTTCTCCACATTGGCCCCGTACAGCCACTTTAGCTGGGCTTGTTCAGCCGGAGTGGCGGCAATGATGCGGTCGGCTGTTTGTATGACGCGGGTTTCGCCAAGGATTCTCTCTTCCGGTGCTTTTTGGCTGTCGTCGAGCGCGATGCGGTTTTTCATGTGGCCGAGGGTGTGGAACATGTGCACAACGGGTGTGCCCCCCCAGGCTTCTCGTAATTTTTCGGCGACAAGGCCGGAGAGCCAATAGTGACTGTGAATGATGTCGTATTGGATGCCTTCATTTTGGGCAAAGTCCAGTACGCCTTGGGTGAATTCATCGAGATAACGGCCGACTTCGGCAACGGGAATTGGTTTTTCTGGCCCGGCAGGAATGTGGATAACACGTCCCCCATACCCCAAATCGTGTTTAACGCGGGGCTGGCAGTCGTCCTGGGAGCGCGTGAAGACATCTACGATGATGCCTTGTCGGCCTAGCTCGCGGCTAAAGTCGCGGACATAGACGTTCATGCCGCCTGTTTTTTTGCCGCCAAGCAGTGCCAGCGGGCATGTGTGCACACTTAGCATGGCAATGCGTTTGATGGGGGTGTGGATAGTCACGATTTATCCTTTTGGGCGCGTGTTGGATGGCGATTGGAGAGTGGGGATTGGGGATTAGGGATTGGGGATTAGAGATTGGAGATTGGAGATTGGTTATTCTGTCGCCCTGTTACCCAGTCACCCTATCACCTTGTCACCTTGTCACTTTTTGCCCGGTTTGTGTGTTTTAACGGCCGATTTCAATTTTGTAAATGTTGGTATCTACTGCGCCAAAGCGATATTTGTAGGTTTCGTTGCCACGCAGAAAGTCGAATTCGTGGCAGCCTAGCTGGATGGCTGTTTCGATGGCTTTGGCGGTGAGGACGACGCCGAGGCTGAGTGCGCCAAAGGCTTCGGGGTCCAGGCCTGAGTTGTAGACCCAGATGCGGTTTTTGTAGTGGAAGTTGAAGAGGGCGGCGGCTTTACGGCCGTTTACCGCCATAAACATAAGCTGTAGTGTACCATCGGCCATAGCTGCCTGTGCTGTATCATGAAAGACAGCCCGGCGGCCATCATTGAGCCAGTCCCGCTTTTCAAAAGTGCTTTTTTGCAGCAAATCCAGAAATGTGTCTACCGCGTCGGTTAAATCATCATCTGGTTGAACGATGATTAGTTCCGCCTCTGCGCCGGCTGCCCGCCGTAATTTGCGCTGAATTTCGCGGCGCTGTTTGCTGTCTATGGCTTGCAGGTAATCATCAAAGGTAGCTGGCAGGGTAATGACCGGGCAAACTTCATGGATGCTCTCGGTTGTGGTGAACCCTTTTTGGGCGGCCAGTTGAGGGAGGATGGTGCGGGTGGGGGATTTTTCGGGGACATTGCACAGGCTGATGTGCTGCCAGTCGGGAAATTGGTCACTGGTGAGACAGTCGAATACGGCCGTCCAACATCGTTCTGCATCTGCCTGTTTGCAAATCAGGTCCAGATAATCGGTTTCTTCAACGCAGCCATTGAAATAGAGTGTGCCTTCGTATATGTAAAAAGCACCAATGGCAAGCAGTGTGTTATCCGTGTCTCTGACGGTGATGGTATACAGTTCGCTGTTGGGGGGATGAAGATGTGTCCACCATGCTTTTTGGTAAGCCAAAGTTTGAAAGGGTGTATCGGTCATGCCCTGGCTGGCCAATGTATCCCATTCCTCTTTTAACTGTACAAAGGCATCTTGTCCAATGAGTAAATCGGTAATCATGTTGATGGTTTCTTCCTTCATGTGTGTTATTTTGTGGTTGGTAACGGCCGTACCAAACAAAGTCCCCTTTTGTAAGAATATGATATTGTTTTGACAAGGTGAGGGGCGAATTACTTACGAGACTGTTTTTTGTAAATGCGCCAGTTGATGATGGTGTGCCACCAGTCGTAGGATGCCAGATTTCGTTCGTATCGAACAAGGAGAACGGAGCATAGTAAAACGGCCGTGCCTCCCCATTGTACTAAAGTTAACCGTTCACCCAAAAAGAAAATAGCCAAACCAATACTGACGACAACTTCCAGCACACCCAAAAGCGCAGTTTGCATACTGCCCAATGACTTAACGCCCAAAAACAGCGTCAAACGAGACAAAGCGGTAAAGATACCCATCCACAAAATGGCACGCCACCCGGCTGGCGACAAGGCAGAAATGGCTGTTGGTTGGATAAGCCATGCAATAGAAACAACCGTGGCCATAGCCGTCATGGCGTAGAGGGTCATAGTGGGGGCAGGAATATCAAATGTAATGCGTTGGCTGAGTACCATTTGAATGGCGTAGGCAATGGCGGCAATGAGCATCATACCAATGCCCACCCAATCCGGGTGAGAAATACCGCCTACCGACAGCAGATAGATGGCAAAAATGGCGAGAAAGGTGCGCACAACAGTCAGTTTGGAAATAGTCTGACCAAGAAGCCGCAGCATTAATGTAACAAATATCAAATATGTAATATTGATAAGCTGCCCTAATGAGGCATCGATGCGGTTGAGGCTGGCATAAAAAAAGAGGGAACCAATGCCGTTGATGCCTCCTGCCAACAAGCTGCTGAGCAGGGCGGGGGTAGATGTCTGGATGTAGATTGGCCGAAAGAGGATGATGCCCAGCCACAAGACAATGGCGGCGAAAAGGGTGCGCAGCGTGATGACGGTTAAAACTTCTGCCCCAGTGGCGTAGGCAATTTTGGCAAAGATGGGAATTGTGCCCAGGAAGAGGGGGGAGATGATGGCCCAAAACAGGCCTTTTTGCCAGGTGCCTGGATGCAATGCTTGTGAGGTAAATACCCAGGCGCGTTTGCTGGCTGGGGGTTCTTTTGAAGGGGATTGGGTTTTTGTAGGCATTGCGTGATCTTATGCACGAAATGGGGCAAACCGCGTTGGCAGAGCGTGTTGGTCTGTTTAGTATGAAAGTGATTGGCTAAATGTGACTTGCCGTATTGGGATGAGGATATGGAATACACTACCGGGCAGTGTGTGGTGATCGCGTCGCTCACTTTCAACCCAGATACGGCCGTTGTGCGCCTCTATAATCCCCTTTGCAATAGCCAGACCAAGGCCTAACCCACCACCCTGAAACGCAGATTTACTTGTGGAGTGATGTGCAATATCACCCAACGTATAAAACTGCTCAAAAATCTTCCTTTGTTTATCTAAAGGAATACCAATACCTGTATCTGCTACCGTAATATCAATGGCATTATCCAACACCCGCAAACTCAACTTAATGCTGCCACCATCAGGCGTATACTTAACAGCATTACTCAAAACATGATCAATTGCCGCTTTTAACCGCTTCCCATCAGCTTCGATAACTGGCAAATTGTCATCACAATGAAATTCCAGGTTCAAAGTACGTTGATTGCAAATTTGTGCAAATTCCTTGTAGGATGCTTGAATAAGCTCACCCATTTTTACTGGCCCCATAGACAAATCCAGAGAACCGGAAGCAATACGCGACACATTAATAATTTCATTAACCACTTCTTCCATACGCGCAATGCCCTTATTTAGCCCCTCACTAAGCCCTTTTATAAAGTCAGTGCTTACAAAGTCGCCAGCCGTTTTTAGATTGTCTTCCATTAAATGGGCATAACCACTAACCAGAGTTAACGGCGTGCGCAGTTCATGGGAAACAAGCACAATGAAATCACTTTTCAACTTGTCCAAATCTCGCAATCGCTGGTTGGCTGTTTCCAAATCGCGATTGGCTTTTTCCAACTCGCGGACTTTGTTTTCCAGACGTTCAACAACGGCTTGGGCATACTGCTTTAAGTGGCGGTTTTGCTCGTAAGGACTTAACTCTTCCTGATGGCCTTGAAGGTATTTCTTAACCTCATCGGGGAAAGTAGCCACGTCAATAGGTTTGGTCAAAAAGCCTGTGCATCCTGCGGCCAGTGCCAATTCTCGGCTGCCTGGGCTGTTATTTGCTGTCAGGGCTACTATGGGCGTATTTTCAAAGTGGGGCAAGCTGCGCAGACGAGTGGTTATTTCTCTCCCATCCATATTGGGCAGGTTTATGTCCATCAATACCAGTTGGGGGAGATTTTGTTTTGCCAGGGTAATGCCTTCCAGACCCTCTTTGGCAACAATTACGTTATAGCCCTGGCTTCCCAAGACACGTTTAACAAGAACCTGGCTAGCCCGATCATCTTCGATATAAAGAATGGTGGTCGGTAATTTGCTCGTCATAACTTCTCGCTCAGAGTAATGTGGATATTGTTTGTCTTTAATCGGGCAGTGCCTGCCGGATGTCGCTGATTAAATCTGAATCCATAAATGTGCCTTTTTGGAGCAGCGTCTTTATTTTACCTTTTAACCGCGACCTTTCAATTGCTGTTAATTCCTTGGCTGTAATGACAATGATTGGAATGTCTTTCAGTTTTGGATCTGCTTTCATATATTCTACGATGGAAAAGCCGTCTAAAC
Source organism: uncultured Ardenticatenaceae bacterium (assembly GCA_964600035.1). Taxonomy (GTDB): domain Bacteria; phylum Chloroflexota; class Anaerolineae; order Promineifilales; family Promineifilaceae; genus CAZRIB01. The sequence goes on from CAZRIB010000027.1 coordinate 4,991, forward strand.
CGGGCATCATTAAATCCAAAAGTACCAGATTAGGATGAATTTCTTTGATGAGTTGAAGACCTGCGTTGCCATCGTGGGCTTCTTCGATAAGAAATTCACCTTGTGCCTGGAGGATGCGGCGGATGAGACGCAGGGCATCTGGATTGTCTTCGATGATGGCGATGCGTTGTACGCGGCTGTCGAGTTCTTCTAAGGCAGTGAGCAGGCCTTCTTCCCGGCCCTGGTTGGTGGTATTTTCTGTTTTTTCTGGTGTATTGAGGAACATGTCCCGGGTGTATTGGTCACCGAGGATGTGTTTTTCTACCGGGAAGGTGTGGCCGGTGCAGTTGAGGACGATTGTTTCATGTGGGGGGATGATGCCTTCGCGGATGAGTTTGAAGAGGCCGGCAAAGGTTACGGCCGTTGCCGGTTCCACAGACAGCCCATCCATTTGCGCCACCACATGCACAGCCCGAAACGCCTCTTCATCACTGATTGCCTCCATAAGGCCGCCATGTTGTTGGATTAAATCAAAAATCATCTCATACGCATGACCCGGAACACCTGTTGCCAAGGTAGCGATTTCTGTAATGGGGTGGGTGACAGAATCTGCATATTTTTTGCCGCGCTTAAAGGCTTCTACCATTGGCGCGCAGCCCGCCACCTGGAACAATGCCAGTTTAGGCATTTTGTTGGTAATGCCGAGCTGTTTCAGTTCTGCAAAACCTTTCATCACGCCAATTGGCCCCATTCCGCCGCTAATCGATTGCAGATACCAGTCCGGTACCTGCCAGGGGTATTGTTCGCCATTTGGAACAGACCAATCTTTGCCACTTTTGATGCTGCCTAACTGTTCGGCAATTTCAAAGGCAACTGTTTTCATTGCCTCTTTTGCGCCAATTGTGCGAATGCCTTTATCCAGAAACAGGTTTTTGCTGCGGGCAAATTCGGCTGCAATTTTTTTTGTTTCGTCGTAAGTAGCGGCTACTTTGATGACTTCTGAGCCATAAATGGCAACTTCTCGCATTTTTTCTGGTGGGACAGAGCTGGGCACAAAGACCCAGAGTTTAATGCCTGCCCGGGCGCAGTAGGCAGAATAAGCGATGGCGACGTTGCCTGTTGAGGCGACTACAGCTTCTTTGATGCCTGCTTCACGCATGGCGCTGACGGCAATGGCTGCCTGCCGGTCTTTGAAGGAGCCAGTTGGGCCTTGCCGTTCGTCTTTGATGTAGATGTTGGGATGTCCCAACATGAGGCCAAGGTTGTGTGCCCGGAAAAGGGGTGTCCAGCCTTCTCCCAGGGTGACGATGTTGGGGTCTTCGTGAAGGGGGAGGAGTTCTCTGTAACGCCAGAGGGTTGTGCCACGGCCGTTTAGCCGTGCTTGCCATTTTCGGGAGGCGGTTGGGTCTGTAACGGCCGTTTTCAGCAAAGGATACGTCGCTTCAAGATTCTCTGACCCACAATGAGGACAGACAGTAATCGGTTTGGAGCTATTCAATTTTGTCTGGCAACTTTGACAATAAACAGTGAAATTTTCTTCCATTACAATCATTGACCTTTTTTGTAAATTGGGCGCTGCTGTCATGCTTTCTTAATTGGTACTTTCCGATGTTGGCTCTTCTTCACCTGATTCAAGGTCTTCTATGTCCTCAGCCGGCTGCACAACTGGCAATATGACATGGAATTTTGTGCCAATACCTACCTTACTTTCAAACCAAATACGGCCATGGTGCATATTAACTAGCCACTGAGTAATGGGCAATCCCAAACCAGTACCACTAGATGTACGCGTGTTGGAGGTGTCCACTTGTTCAAAGGGAGCAAATAACTTGTCGTAATCTTCCGGGGCTATGCCAATGCCGGTGTCTTCTACCATAATGTGTATTTTTTCTGGCGATGGTGACACGATACGCACCAAAATGTACCCGGCTTCCGTAAATTTGGCGGCGTTGGAAATTAAGTTCATCAAAATCTGACGAATACGGACGGGGTCTGCTTCGATTATTGGTAAGTCAGGTGCGATTTCAGTAATGAGGCGAACTTTTTCTTGTACCAGGCTGCGCGTTGTGGAAACGGCAATAGATGCTTCTTTTTCAATGTCAACTTTATCGAATGTCAGGCTCATTTTGCCCGCTTCAATTTTTGCCATTTCCAAAATTTCATTAATCAGGCGCAGTAGATGTTGACCGTTTTCATGGATAGAAGTCAAATCTTCTTCCATTTCGGGTGTTGTGGGGCCATCGATGCCTTTTAGGATGACTTTGGAAAAGCCGATGATGGAGTTGAGCGGGGTTCGCAGTTCGTGGGACATGTTGGCCAGGAATTGGGTTTTCAGGTTGTCTAGCTGGCGTAATTTTTCGTTGGCGGCTTGAATTTCTTGCATGTTGGCCTGAATTTTGGCGAACAGGTCGATGTTTGCCAGGGCCAGACCTGTGTGATTGGCGATGCTTCGTAGTAATTGGATGTCGTTTTCGCTGTATGCGCCCGGTTCGTAGGACAGCAGCCCAAGCAGACCAACGGCCGTTTCCTCTTGCATAATGGGCACCCAAAGACCCGACGGATGTATTTTCTGTTTGAAGGATAACTCTGTGCATGTGGTCAAAGGGTGATTGCTGTCTGTGCGCAGTGGCTCTCGATTTTGAAAAAAGTGATACAAAGGGTCATCTGATGACAACACGCGGGGTTCCATTGAAAACGGCCGTCCTTCATTCACCACGAGCACGGGAGAGTAAACGGCCGTTTCCGGATCAAAGCGGGCCATAATAAACGTTGTATTATCCAGCAGCCGCCCCAGTTGATTATGGATGATATTCGCCAGTTGTCTTATATCTAACAGGCCAGAGATATTAGACTGTACCTGGTTCAACGTAATCAACTCTTGGGCGCGATTAAGTGCTTCATCCAGAAGCTTGATATTTTCAATTTGCGTTGTCAGGTGGTCTACAACTGTTTGCGCAAAGATGATATTTGACGGCGTAAACGGCCGTAAACCTGTCAGCGAATCAATTGCCAAATACCCCAGAAGCTCCTGCTGGCTGGCAGAAGGCACAATCAAAGAAGCCTGCGCATCAAACTGGAAAAGATGCGCATCCAACACATCCGCAGACACACCGGGCGAATCCACTTGCAAAACAAAAGGCTCTCGTGACACAAGCAGACGGTCATACACAAAATCACCTTCCATCGGGATGCGAACATCACGATCGTGGGGTGATGATGAAAATTCCGCGACAACCGTGCCATAACCCTTTAAGCTGTCATAAAGCACCATGCGGCACTGCGGTACACCCAAATAAGATGCAACCTCATTGACAGCCAAATCCAGCGCATCTTCGCGGGTAAGCGCCTCACTTAGCAGCCGCCCAATACGATAAAGTGCGTCTGTTTGTCGTGAAAGCTGCTGATTCGTTAACAAAATGGCAGCCTGACCAATGAGCGTTCTAAACGCTTGCAGATCATTCTCCCCTTTCACTTTGTCTGCTTTGGCATATAACAGCAGGGTTCCCATCCATTCCTGCTCGTTAATCATCGGGATTAAATAAAGTGTGTCTGCTTGTGAAAATTCGGCAGCCTGACGGAAAAACGGCCAATCCATCAACTCTTCCAAATCGGCGGCGACGGCAACTGTTTCATTTGCCTCAAGCCTGGACCGGAAAGGCAGCATCACAACGGGTACATTTTGCCCAAGTAATGATGAGGTGTCTTCTTGTTGATCGGTTTGCCAGCTCGACACGCACATTACCAGACGCGGGTCTTTTTTGTTGGGTACCAGTAAGTGGGCTGCTTCAACTTTGCCATGCAAACGGGCAAATTCGGTCAGTGCCTGGTAGATTTCGTCTTCAGACCGGGCTTCGCTCATGCGGCGGCTGATTTGGAACAGGCTGCTGGTGACGGCCAGTGTACCTTGTGTTTGGGTAAACAGGTCTGCATTTTCAATGGCAATGGCAAGCTGGTCTGCCAGGGATTGCAAAACTTTGACGGTGTCAGCGTTGAACGCGCCTATTTGCTCGCTTTGGGCAGTGATGGCGCCAATAACACGCCCGCGGGAACGGAGGGGGAGTGCCAGTTCGGAGCGGGTGTTTGGCAGGATGGGGTTGAAGGTGAAATTTTTGGCTTTTCTTACGTCTTGTTCGACGATGGGGTGGCCGGAGGCAACGGCCGTACCAATCATTGAGCCACCGCCAATAGGCAGCGCGTGGTTCTTTGCCAGTTGGATAGCCCCGGCTTCCCCGGTTCCAGCCTTTAGCACAGCCATTTTTCGGGCTTCATCCACCAAAAACAGACCGGCATAGTAGAGGTTAAACCGCTCCCGAATCAGTTCTGTCACTTCTTTTACAAGCAGATCCTGATCCAGAATTGTGGTTGCTGCCTGAGATACCTGAATAGCCAGCCCTAACTGGTTAGAAATGGAGCGTGTGGTTTGCAAGAGTTGGGCATTGTTCAAGGCGCTGCCCATTTCGCGAACCAACCCTTGTATAAACTCCTCGGCAGTCGGGGGGAGTTTTTCAGTTTTTGGCAGTACCAATTCGCCAAAGGGCTTTTGCCCAATGGTTAGGGGCTGTCGCTTGCCAGATTTGGATTTTGGCGGCTGTTTGGGGTTTCTTTCAATCTGGATCGTTTTGTTTTCTATGGCGGCGACTAATCGGGCAGACGGGTCTTGCCAGAGGTTGTCGAAAAATTGGCCTTGCAGAATTTCCAGTTCGCGGGTGCGTTGGGCCGTTTCCTGAAAAAGCCGGATGCTGCCCCACAAACCGGCCAGCCCTTGGGCAAATGTGCGTACAAAGATGAGATCTTCACCAGTTAAGGGGCCTTGTTCCAGGTTTGCGTTGATGAGCAGCCCCCCAAACAACTGTGGGCCGGAAGTGAGGCAGTAGACGGCCGTAACGGCCGTTTGCCCATTATTTTTGCTTTGGTCGCTGGCCAGAATAAATGACCCATCATCAGATTGGCGGGCTTTGTCCAGCCAGGCAAGCCATTCTGCTGGCGGGTTTTGCTTGTCTTTCACATGGTCGGCTGTTGTCACGCGGAGCTGCCAGTCGGCGCTGTCTTCTTGCCAGGTAAACAGGGAGACGTTTGCCAAAGAAAATGCACCGCATAACCCGTTTACGGCCGTTTCCAGCAGCTCGTTTTCATTATCCGTTTTAGCCAGTTGGGCATTAAGCGCCAACACTTCATTCAAGCGTTGATTTTGGCGTTCAAATTTGTGCCAGATTTTTTGTTGTTCAAGCAGTTGGGAGTGCAGTGCCCGCCGGATAGCTTCCTGGTTTTTTTCCTGGTTTTCCAGAATCAGCAGCTCCTTGGATTCTGCCATTTTTTGTAAAAAGTGCGTCTGAAATGCGAATAATTTTTGGAATACGTCCGTTTGCTCTGCTGCCGGTAAATCTTTAAGCCAATCTTGAGAAGCAAGCGCCCCAATCATCGCTCCGGCACTCTGGTAAGAGAGACCTTCTTTTACCAGTGCCAATGCTTCACCGGCCAATTCTTCCTCGAATTCATACGCTCTGGCATCATTCCCAGCCTGAAGTATAAATTTTTCCGCAAGGTGCAAAAGTCGCTTTGCCGTAGGGACAGCCTGGCGGGCAGAAGTCATATCGCCTGTGTTGTCGATGGCATGATGCTTAAAGGCATCCGCCAACGCCCCGACAAGGTCGTTCTCTTTGTTTTTCCAGATGGTTGTGAATGTCTCTGTCATTGCAAAAAGTTTGTGGTTTTATGAAAGTGTCTATGGTTTAACAAAAAATGCTGCATTGCCAGATAAAAGAAATTCCGATTGTTCACCTTGGGAAAGAATGCTTTCCGGCAGGCCTAAGTAGGTGGTGATGGGCTGTATTGTTTTTGTTTGCCAGGGTGACATGAGCGCCAGATGTTCTTCCAGGGTAAACATGCGCATGGGCAGCCCGGCCTCCTGGCACATTTCCAAAAAGGTTTGGTAGTTGGATGGGGAAACGGCCGTTTCCCGGGTTTGCAGCATCACAAACAAACAAGAACCCGCAGGTGCCCAGTCAAATATCTTCCTGGACAAAGCCGACATTTCCTCCGGTTCCAAAAACAGCGGCAAAGAATTTAACCCAATTGCCACCGGTTCATTCAAATCAATGACCGCTTGCACAGAGTGACATGCCGCCAGTGCCTCAAATTTCCGGGCATCTGCCTGAACATAGGCAATCGTCTTGCTTTCCAAAAATAACCCTTCGCCATAACTGGTGGCAATGGGATTAATGTCGCTGAATACAATACGGGCATCGGGTAAGGCTGTGTGTATATGTGTGGGGGAAGGAATGCCGCTGGCTAAATCTAAAAACTGCTTATACCCCTCATCGTGCAAACGAATGGCGGCCTCTCGTGAAAATGCACGGCGAATCCTGACCCAGCTTCTTAATGAGGGAAAGATGGACAACATTTGGCTGGCCATTGTCCGGTCGATGGCATAATGTGCAGTGCCGCCCGCCAGATAATCGAAAATACGTGCCAGATTCGGCACATTTCGATTCAAAAAATTGGAGTAGGTTTGGGTCGTTATTGTTTCAATCATTTTGGCGGCTGCCTGTTGTTAAGAACTTTGCTGGCCGAGTGTGATGATAGCTTCTGCGTCCTTTAACTGTTGGCTGAGGGCTTCCAGGCCAATACGGACAATCTCTTCTACGCTGCCGGAACGGTGCATTTGGGCGCTGATTTCGTTGAGTTTGCGTTGGGTGTTTGCCCGTGCTTCTGCTTCACTGATAAGTTGTACGTTGTCGATAGCAATGGCGAGTTGGTCTGCCATGGTGAGCAAGGTGCTAATTAGCTCTTCTTCAAAATAATTGGGCAGGGTGCTTTGCACGGTCAATGCGCCGATAATGCGCCCGCGCACACGAAGGGGCAGGGCCAGCTCAGAACGGGTTTCGGGCAAATGGGGGTTTCTTTGCCATTCTTTGTCTAGTGTCACATCCTGGGTGATGCGGGGTTGGCCGTCGGCGGTTGCCCCACCAATGAGTGACTGGGAGCCAACACCGAGGCTGTGTCTGTTTTGGAGCTGGATTTGCCCGGCTTTGCCTGTTGCTGCACGAAGAACGGCCGTTTTCCCTTCATCATCAATCATGAACAAGCCAACATAGTAAAGCTGGAACCGTTCTTTAATCAGGGAAACGGCTTGTTGCATCAGGTCTTCCAGTTCCAGGGCAGATGCGGCCGTTGCAGCTACTTCTGAGGCCGTTTTTAGCTGCAAACGCTGTTTCTCCTGAGCTGTATAGGCCGATTGCAGTCTTTGGTATTGCAGCATATTGTGGATGGTGATAGCCAAAGGCCCGACAATCGTTTGCATCAGGTCAATATCCCGTTGGGTGAAGGCATCCGGGTCTTCTGCATTTTCAACAATGAGAACGCCAATAATTTCGTTTGTGACAATCATTGGCAGGCCAAGCCAGGAATTAGGCCCTGCGCCAATGGTTAGGGATTTGTATTTTTCAGCCGCTTTGTCGATTTGGCTGTTAATGTGCAAATATTGGCGGGTGCGTATGACGTACCCGCTAAAACCCTGGGTAATGGGCAGCAGTGGGAATTTTTCCAGGTCTAATTCCTGGCCATATTCAAAGCCGTAAGCCCATTGGAGATGGGTTTTGTTTTCGGTGAGAAGGACGATGGACATGCCGGTGGCATCAATAAGGCTGAGGATTTCCCGGCGTGCGCCTTCGAAAACGTCGTGCAGGGTTGGGGAGAGGGAGAGGATGCTGCTGATGCGGTTGAGTATGTTTAATTGAGCAACGCGTGCCTGGGCTTCTGTGGTGAGCAGGGCGTTTTCGATGGCAACGGCCGTTTCGTTGGCCATGGTTTGGGCAAATTTAATGTCCTCTGGCGAAAATTCACTGCCGTCCCCACTGCGGAAGATGTGGGCAAGGCCAATGGTTTCGTCGCCATAAAGCAGGGGGATGTGGGCACAAACGGCCGTTTCCCAATCCACGCCCGTTGGCAGAACAGCATGCTTGCCATTCACCCATTCCAAAACAGGGCTGCCACTTTCCACCACCTGAGCCACATTTGGCAAAGAATCTATCGAGATAGACAAGCCGGTAACCTGCACCTGACTAAATTGATTGCCGGCCAATTGGCTAACATAGCCTGCTTGTGTGGTGATTTTGCCCATAGCCTCATCCCAACTGGATATGACACATGCAGCGGCTGGTAATTCCCGGCAAATCGCCCTTGCCGACCGGCGATAAATTTCATTGGGATCCATTGAGGAGGCAAGCATACGGTTGAAATTGAACAGGGATTCCGTTTCGCTTAGCTGCCTTTCCGTTTTGGCAAACAGGTGGGCGTTGTCCAAATTGACGGCAATTTGGTTTGCCATAATTTGCAAAATGGCAATGTCATCTTCAGAAAAGGCATTTACTTCGCGTGACTGTACGTCCAGCACGCCCAGCAATTCCCCTCTGGCCATCAGCGGGAGCGCCATTTCTGAATGGGTTTCTGCAAGCAGTGGTTCCCGAAAATAGGCAGGTTCTTCATCTACGTTGTTGACGATGCGGGCTTTTTGGTTTTGGGCTGCCCAGCTTACTACCGAGTTAGAATTGAGGGGAATTTGAAATTTTTTGGTTTTGAGTGTTTCCCCAATGCGACCGGTTGCTTCTTCCAGAATCAGGCTTTGCTTGTCGGCCTGGATTAAAAATATGGAGACGTGGTAAAAGTCGAATTGGTCTCGAATTAGATAGACGGCATCACGCAGGAGTTTGCGGGGATCAAGGGATTGGCTGGTTAGCTGGCTAACTTCTGCACCGAGCTGCAGCTGCCGGTAACGACGGTATGTGTTTTGTGAGTGGAGTTCTATTTCTTTGTTTAACCGCCTGCCTTCTTCAATGGCCTGGTGCATAATGCTGGCTGTTAACCAGGCGGTGATGCTGATGACGCCCATGGTGAGGATGAGGTTGACGTGGGTGAAGGGGTCTGTGGCTGTGACGGTGAACAGGAGGGTGATGGCAACGGCCGTTACCGCAGAATAGATGAGGCTGGCCCGGATTGAGTCAAGTCCGGCGATGGCAATAATTGAAATTAAAAGTAAATAGGGATATGTATTTGATAATGTGCCAGAAGCTAAAATGGCGCTTAGTATAGAGATGTTAAAAATGGCTAAATAGATATGTGCCGCCAGGATTGGCCTGCCGCGCCGTACCATGTAGAGGGAAACGGCCGTTAATGCCAACAATCCGACCAACTGCCCGCCCAACACCGTTTTGCTAAAAACAGGATTGCCAGCGAGCAAATCCAGCGTAATACGCAGCGCTTCCACCAGGGTAATGACAGAAATCAAAACCTGAACTGAATAGCTCTGCCGCCTTTTGAAAAAATCTTTTACATCAATGCGGAGAATTTGTAGCAGGGAAGAAAACATAGGTTAGCGATCCTGTTACATGGTTCTATTAACGGATGACAGAAATAGAGAGGAGATTGCCTGGGGGAAATAATAAGGAGGGCAGTAACATCAGTTACAGGTGTTCAGTGTTCAGTATTCAGTGTTCTGTGTTCTGTATTCAGCATTCTGTGTTCTAATTACTGGTTACTAATTACTGGTTACTGATTACTAGCCACCTGCCACTGTCTGCTAATCACAAATGCTAGATGCCCAAATCCCAAACAGATTCCCCTTGCAGAATGCTCCGAATTTGCTCTGGAAAACGGTCTGCGTCTAATGGTTTGGTCAGGAAGCCGTCAAAACCTGCTTCGCGAGCTTTTTGCAATTCTGCAGCGCTGCCGTGTGCAGTGACAACGACAACAAGGGTGTCCATCAGGTTTTTGTCTTGGCGAATTTGTTGCAGGGCTTCGTAGCCATCTTCGTGGGGCAGGCGTAAGTCCATGAGAATGAGATCAACACGTGGCATGGTGTTGGCAAAATCTACTACGCCCCAGCCGGTTGTTTTCCATTCACATTTTTGTACACCCATAAAGGCCAGCAGGCGAGCAATGAGAACAAAGTTGGACACATTGTCTTCTACCACAAGAATATGGGCGTCTTTGGGGTCGATCGGTTTTCTTGTTTTTGTCTGCATCTTTTCCATTTCACTTTACCATCTTAGGTGTTCAGCATTGAGTGTTTTAATAAGGGGCGTTTCACCATAAACGGCCGTTCACACCCCATAATCATACCGATAAAATGGTTTTAGCACCGTTAATGATACGAGAAAATAAGCATATTTTAAGTGACAAATTTCATGTTTTGCTGCCAGCATTTGTATTTGCCCAAACACGTCCACTGCGTTTGGGCAGCGTCACCTGTGCATTTGCCTGTAAGGGTTTGCCATTTTGGGTTAATTGTTCTGGCAAAACGTGCTGGAAGTACTCTGGGCAGGTAAATGCTGCGGGTGTGTCGCCAGTATTGAGAGCGATAACGGCCGTTTCGCCACGATATCGCCTTTGATAAACCAAAACCTGTTCATCTGCATGCAGCACCGCAAAATCGCCACGGCGCAGCGCCGCAAACCGGCGACGAAGTTGAATGAGAGATTTCACATACCCTCTCAAATCCACATGCCACGCCTCTTCATCCTGCCAGGGAAAAGCTTGCCGGCAGTCTGGGTCATGGCCGCCAGCCATACCAATTTCATCACCATAATAAATGTTTGGCACACCGGGTACAGTCATTTGACAAAGATAAAGTAAGCGCACACTCTCAAAATCATGAGCCGCCACATTACGCATACGCGGCGTATCATGAGAACCCAACATATTCAACTGAGATAAAACAATCTCAGGATGATAGCAGTGATTAAACATACGCTCAAATTCAGCCGCACACTGCTTGCCATTAATGGGCTGAATATACCCATAACCACAACGTACAGTATCGCGTTGGTCCATCCGTTCGCCCACCAGAAAACCAAAGGCCGCCCGGGTAAATACATAATTCATAATGGCATCAAATTGATCACCCTGGAGCCAACGTTGGCCGTCGCCCCAAATTTCACCCACAATGTAAGCGTCCGGATTGACAGCTTTGCAGCGACGGCGAAATTCCTGCCAAAAAGAGTCATCGTCAATTTCATTCGGCACATCCAGCCGCCAGCCATCTATGCCTTGTTCCAGCCAATATGTGCCCACACGCCATAGAAATTCGCGTACATCTGGCGTATTGGTGTTAAATTTGGGCAGCGAGTGTATGCCCCACCAGGCGGCATAATTTGGCTGTTGGTCTTCGTTATAGGCGTTGATTGGCCAATCATATACATGAAACCAATGCACATAGGGGGATTCAGGGCCACATTCCAGCAAATGATTAAACTGAAAAAAGCCGCGGCTGGCATGGTTAAACACACCGTCCAAAATGACGCGGATATTTTTTTTGTGTGCTGCATCCAAAAAGGTTTTGAATGCTTTGTTTCCCCCTAAAAGCGGGTCAACCTGAAAGTAATCATGCGTGTGATAGCGGTGATTGGATGCAGATGAGAATATTGGGTTCAGGTAAATGGCGTTGATCCCCAATTCTGCAAGATAATCCAGTTTTTCGGCAGCACCAAGTAAATCGCCCCCTTGAAAGCCGTGATAGGTGGGGTTTGCCCCCCAGGGCTGCAAGTTTTGTGGTTTGGGCAGGTAGCCATCTTTGCCAAATTGTTCGCTTTTGGCAAAACGGTCTGGAAATATTTGGTAGAAAATGGCATCTTTGACCCAATCTGGTGTCTTGATTGTCATGTATATGAGACTCCTGGTCGTGTGATTTTTTATTGTATTGTTTCTCTCTTACAGGTATTGTTTCTCTCTTCAGGCACTCTTATAGAAAGCTGTTCATGTTTGTTGTTGTGTGGCTGGCTTGTAAGGGAGGAAGCGAGAAGCTGATGCTTGGTATGTCACACTTTCTGCCCCATTTTAGCGGAACTCTGCTGAGGTGTCATTGTAGGCATTGGTACTTAAGTTGGGTGGTTTGCTTGAGTAATCGGTAAAAAGTAGTACATTCTTGTTTTGGAAACTTTTTGTCGATTCAATAAAATTGACCGGTTTGATATTTG
>CAZRIB010000028.1:0-16598 GCA_964600035.1 uncultured Ardenticatenaceae bacterium
TTTCTGCTTCAAATGGGCGGCGCTAAGTGTACACAGCAAATCGCAAGAATAGGCAGAACGATTCTTTGGCGAACGTTTTATCAGGTTCAATGAGTTGGTTAACAGGTAGATAAGTAATTATGGACTTTGACCCAGAATTGAATGACATCGATGATTTGGATGAATTGGAAGAAGCGGGTGAGGAGCTTCTGGATATTGAAGCCCTTGTTAAAAAAGCGCGGCGTTCCCGGGAAATAAGCGAGTCTGATGTGCAAACGATCCTTGCCGCAACGGATGAGGATCAGGCTGGATTGCTTTATGAACGGCTGCAAAAGCTGGGTATTCGCATTATTTCTGATGATGGGGAAACGGCCGTTGACTTTGCCGAAGGCAGCAACCTGTTAGGCGACGACTTGGATGACGATACGGCCGTTCGTTACCTGTCAAGCAGCACCGTTGAAGACGACCCCGTTCACACCTACCTGAAAGAAATCGGCCAGGTTCCCCTCCTGACGACCGACCAGGAAATCTGGCTGTCCACCCAATTGGATGCCGCCAGCAAATATGATGAATTGGCTGACCTGGTCGCCCAAAACCCCGACGCAGATGATGACCCCTATGTTGCCAAAATGCTGGCCAATTACGAGCGGCTATATAACAGTTGGCTAGAAGTCACCAAAGCGGCGGCGGCAATTGAAGTAGAGTCACCAGATTTTCAAGAACTTGTGTCAGAAGCAAGAGATTTACGCCAAAGTTGGCAAAGTCGAGACCATTCATATTTGCGTCAATACCTCAACAATGGAAATTGGGGTCAGGACAATTCATGGTCTGAATTGGCTTCTCATTTATTTGTGTTTTTCACTTCTGTCTATTTGCTGCCCGCTTCATTAGCGGATCAAATCGTTCATTACTATACAGAAAACAACGAGTTACCTTTGCTGGACAAAGTAAAACAGTGGCTTTTGGAAGACGAGCGCGCCTTAACTTATAACGAATTTATGATTTACCATTTGGCAGAAGAAGCAAAGGTAAATTTGACCCGCGCCAATTTGCGTCTGGTTGTGAGTGTGGCCAAGCGGTATATGGGGCGTGGTATTCAACTTTTGGACCTGGTACAGGAAGGGAATGTAGGGCTGCTCCGCGCTGTTGAAAAATTTGACCATACTAAAGGGTACAAATTTTCTACATATGCTACATGGTGGATTCGCCAGGCAGTCAGCCGCGCCATTGCGGATCAGGCCAGAACAATTCGTATTCCTGTGCATATGTTTGAAACAATTAACAAGATTGTTCGTTTGCAGCGGGAGTTGGTGCAAAAACTGGGTCATGAGCCGACAACAGAAGAGTTGGCGCTGGAACTTGATTTACTGGAACCGGAGGAAACGGCCGTAATCAAAAAAGCCCTCGAAAACGATGAACCGCTAGATCCCATCTTAAATAGAAAATGGCGGCAAGCCGTTGGCAAAATTAGAGACATCCTCCGCATTTCAATGGATCCCATGTCCCTGGAAACACCCGTAGGAAACAACGAAGAAGCCACAGAATTCGGAGACTTCATCCCAGACGAAAGCGTCGTAGAACCGGTAGATGCTGCCTCCAAAGAGCTGCTTCGTGAACAAATACGCAGCGTATTAAACTTTTTAAGCGACCGCGAACGCGAAGTTTTAGAAATGCGATTTGGCCTAAATGACGGCAAAGACCATACTTTAGAAGAAGTAGGTAAAAGCTTTGGCGTAACACGAGAGAGAATTCGTCAAATAGAAGCCAAAGCATTACGAAAACTACGTCACCCCAGCCGCAGCAAATCTTTGAGAGACTATTTGAGTTAAAGTCAACTGTCGGCCGAATAAATTTTACAAGGCCTGGGTATCAACATCTCTGGTAGCCAGGCCTAATTACAACAATTTCCCCAATCCCTGAACCAAAACGACAGCACTCCGGCTGTTTTTAGCCGTGATTTACTCAATAAAATAGAGACACAACATACACTTTACGTCAAGAAAAGTTGGTTGCTTGCCCATATTGCTTGTGATAGAATGCACAGGCATCTCGCGGGTACGACTCGCACCTCAGGAAAGATACAAGCTGATGGAAAATTCAATCGTTGTTCAATATCTTCCCATCGCAGTTTTGTTGGGAATATCAATCTTTTTCCCTGTCTTACTTTGGTTTTTATCAGTTAACCTTGGCCCCAAGACAGAAGATGCATTGAACCTGAAACCATACGAATCAGGTATGGTTGCAGTAGGCGAGGCACAACGTCGCTTACCTGTAAAATTTTATCGAATCGCCGTCTTGTTCATTTTGTTTGATGTGGACATCATTCTCCTGGTTCCTTGGGCTTTAACCTTCCGGAAGCTGGGGATGTATGGCTTATGGGCAATGCTTATCTTCATGGTTCTCTTTATTTTGGGTGATGCCTGGGTTTGGAAGAAGGGAGTATTGGAATGGGATTAGAACAAAAATTAGGCGACATGGGAGTCGTCACCTATCGTTTAGAAGACCTTGTGAATTGGGGCCGCACAAATGCCATGTGGCCTCTGTTATTTGGTTTGGCCTGCTGCGCTATCGAAATGATGTCTTCACAGGCAGCCAATTATGATGCGTCACGCTTTGGTATGGAATTGAATCGGCCGTCACCACGTCAGTCAGACTTAATGATTGTGGCTGGCCGAGTTTCCCGAAAAATGGCCCCCGTAGTTCGCCGACTGTATGACCAAATGCCAGAACCCAAATGGGTCATTGCCATGGGTGATTGTGCTTCTTGCGGCGGTGTATTCAACAACTACGCCATTGTTCAGGGTGTGGATGAAATCGTACCTGTGGATATTTATGTAGCAGGTTGTCCCCCACGCCCTGAAGCATTAATAGACGGCATCATGACGCTCCATGAGCGCATACGGAAAGATAAACTAACAGATTGGGCGTAAAGCCCAAATTTTTTGTAAGGAAAACCGGTATGAACTTAGACGAACTGGTTGTACAAAAAATCAAAGCTGCATTCCCGGATGCAGTTGAAGAAGTTCGGGATTTTCGTGGCGAAAGAACCATTATCGTCGCACTAGATAAAGTAAAAGAAATTTGCTTGCTTTTACGTGACGATCCTGATCTGCAATTCAATTTCCTCTCCGACATTGTTGCGGATGATTACCTGCCTGATTTCCCCCGATTTGCGGTGAACTACCATATTTATTCCATGCCGCATAAGCACCGTATTCGGTTAAGAACGTGGGTAGAAGACCCAGACCAGGGACCAGAAACAGTTGCTGAAGTTTGGAAAGTGGCAACCTGGCTGGAAATGGAAGTTTGGGATTTGATGGGCATCCGCTTTAAGGGCAATAACAGTTTGCGCAGACTCTTTTTGCCGGAAGATTGGCAAGGGCACCCACTTCGCAAAGATTACCCATTGGGGTATGAAGAAGTGCAGTTTTCGTTTAATTGGCAAGAGATTGATGCCAAAAAGCCTTATGCCAAAGATTAAGGATAATTGTTATGACACTCAGTAACGATTCAACCCGTCCGAACTTGCCCACATCTGGCAGCGACACAATTCAAGAACTGACTGTTGAGGAATTGCGTGCCAAGCTGGGGACAGGTATCACAATAGAAGATGCTGAAGAACATTTGCTATTAAGTATGGGGCCACAACATCCCAGTACACATGGTGTATTGCGCCTTGTCGTGGAATTGGATGGGGAAAATGTTGTTAACATGGCCCCAGACATTGGCTTTTTGCATACCGGTATTGAAAAAACGGCCGAATCCAAAACATATACCAAAGCATTGGTACTGACGGATCGAATGGATTATTTATCGCCCATGTCGAATAACCTGGGCTACATTCTGGCCGTAGAAAAACTATTGGGTGTGGAAGCGCCGCCTAGAGCACAAGCCATCCGTATGATTTTGACGGAGTTGGCTCGTATTAGCAGCCATTTGGTTTGGTTAGGCACACATGCGTTAGACCTGGCGGCTATGTCCGTCTTTTTATACTGCTTCAGGGAACGGGAATATATCCTGGATATTTTTGAGATGTGTGCTGGTCAGCGCATGATGGTGAGTTATTTCCGGCCAGGTGGGTTATGGCGAGATGTCCCTGAAGAATTTGTACCCGCAGTTCGCCATTTCCTGGACTTTTTCCCGTCACGTATTGCGGATTATGAGGCGTTGTTGAAGAACAACCCGATCTTCTTGCAGCGCACCAAAGGTGTTGGCGTTATTTCTGCAGAAGATGCCATTTCATGGGGCTTAACCGGGGCTTCACTTCGCGGGTCTGGTGTTGAATGGGATATTCGCAAGGCAAAGCCATACATCGGTTATGAAAATGTAGAATTCGATGTGCCGACGATGCCGGATGGCGATGTGTACGCCCGATATGCGGTGCGTATGCTGGAAATGCGCGAAAGTTTGCGGATTATTCGACAGGCTTTGGACAAACTGCCAGACGGCCCGGTAAAGATTGATGATCGGAAGATTGTGCCGCCACCCCGTGCAGAGCTTGGTCGCAGTATGGAAGCTGTGATTCATCATTTTAAGCTTTGGACGGAAGGGTTTAATGCGCCGGAAGGGTATGTTTACCAAAGTGTTGAGTCTCCACGTGGGGAGTTTGGTTGTTATTTGCGCGGAGATGGTGGCCCTAAACCGGCCCGCGTTCATTTTAGAGCGCCTTCCTATGTGAATTTGGCTTCGCTGCCTCAGATGTCCAAAGGGTTGTTTGTGGCCGATTTGGTGGCGATTATTGGTTCTATTGATATTGTGCTGGGTGAGATTGATCGCTAAGCCCGGCTTTGTGAGGTGTTACCATTGATTGCTGAAAAGTATGCTAAGGAAATTGAGGGGATTTTGAAGCGTTTCCCAGATAAGCGTTCAGCGGTTTTGCCGTTGATGCATATTGCGCAGAATGAATACGGCCGTATGACGCCAGAAGCCATGCGCGAAGTAGCACAAATCCTCGATTTAGACCCGACACATGTCCTGTCACTCTCTGGCTTCTACACCTTATTTTACGAGGAAGAAGTCGGCACATACGTCATTGAAATATGCAACGATCTGGCTTGTGCCCTTCGTGGCGCGGATGAATTTGTTGAAATGGCCAGCAACAAACTGGGTATTCAACCAGAAGAAACAACACCAGACGGCCTGTTCACACTCAAAACGGTCATGTGCCTGGGGGCTTGCGATAGAGCACCCATGTTGCAGTGCAATTTGAAATTTGAAGAAAATCTGGACGAAGAAAAATTTGAGCAATTGCTGGCACGCCTCAGAGAAGAAGCCAAAGCCGAAACCAAACCGCCGACAGTTGTTGAGCGCATTTCTTCCTACGCTAAAGCCAGATAAATTTCGGAGAGACAAGATGGCACACATCTTATTACGACATCGTGACATCCCCAACCTTCGCAAGTTGGCAGTCTATAAAGAACATGGTGGTTATGAAGGCTTGAAAAAAGCCCTGTTTGAAATGGAACCACAACAGGTAATTGATGAAGTACGAAACTCAAACTTGCGAGGCCGGGGAGGGGCTGGTTTTCCAACTGGCCTGAAATGGGGGTTTATTCCAAAAGCTCCCGGACAAAAATATGTAGTCATCAACACAGACGAATCTGAAACCGGCACTTTTAAGGATAGAGAACTGGTTGAAAATAACCCTCACCAGGTTATTGAAGGGGCAATTATTGCGGCCTATGCCATTGGCGCATCCGTTATCTATAACTATTTCCGTGGGGAATATATGGATGCCGCCTACGCCTTTGAAGAAGCTTTGCAAGAATGTTATGCCGACGGCATTTTGGGCGAAAATATTTTAGGCTCAAATTTTTCTGTTGATTTTTATTGCCACTATGGAGCCGGTGCATACATTTGTGGTGAAGAGACTGCTTTGTTGAATTCTCTTATGGGCAAATTAGGCCAGCCCTGGTCTAAACCACCGTTTCCGGCTGTAGAAGGGTTGTATGCCAAGCCCACAGTTGTGAACAATACAGAAACGCTGGCAAATGTGCCGCCCATCATTGTAAATGGGGCAGAGTGGTACAAGAGCATGGGTACTGATCGCAGTCCCGGTGTGAAAATTGTTTGCATGAGTGGGCATGTGGAGAAGCCTGGAAATTATGAAGTTGAGCTGGGTACGACCTACCGCCAATTGATTGAGATGGCAGGTGGTATGCGCAATGGTAAACAGTTTAAGGCATTGCTGCCCAGCGGCGGCTCTGGCCCAGTTATTACGGCCGATGCGTTAGATGCGCCCTTAACTTATGAAGGTCTGACAGAGTATGGTTCTGTGATGGGGTCTGCTTCTGTGATTGTGATGGATGAAGACACAGATATGGTGTGGGCAGCCCTAAAGATGATTCACTTTTTCCGTCATGAATCTTGTGGCAAATGTACGCCTTGCCGTGAAGGCACGTTTTGGATGGAGAGGGTGTTAAGCCGCATTTATCGTGGTGAAGGTACGGAACAGGATATTCAAACTTTGGAAAGTGTGGCGAAACAGGTGAAGGGACGTACTTTGTGTGCGTTGGGTGAGTTTGCTATTAACCCGGTTCTGTCTACAATTCGTCACTTTTTGCCGGAGTATAAAGCGAAGATTAAGCAGAATGCTGCTTTGGCTACGGCCGATTAATGGTTTACGGCCGTACCGATTGATAAAACCAACAGAAGAGGATCAGAATGAGTGATCTGGTTAATTTAACGATAGATGGCATTGCTGTCACCGTTCCCAAAGGAACCTTAGTTGTCGATGCAGCCAAGCGTGTTGGGAACGATATACCCGTTTTTTGTTACCATCCCAAAATGGCCCCTGTTGGCATGTGTCGTATGTGCCTGGTGGAAATTGGGCTGCCCATGCGCGACCGGGCAACGGGTGAACTTATCACCAACGAGGACGGTTCACCAAAAATCAACTTTGGGCGTGGTTTGCAAACCGGCTGTACCGTACAGGTTAGCGAAGGCATGGTTGTGCGCACGACCACCCAGGTCGTTTCAGAAGCACGCGCCGATGTTGTTGAATTTCTGTTATCCAGCCATCCATTAGACTGCCCGATTTGCGACAAAGGTGGCGAATGCCCACTGCAAAACCTGACCATGCGTTATGGCAAAGGCACAAGCCGCATGGTTTACACCGATAAAATCCATCTGGATAAACATGTGCCATTAGGTGAATTGATTTATCTGGATCGTGAACGGTGCATCCAATGTGGCCGCTGCGTTCGCTTTCAAGATGAAATTGTCGCGGATCCAGTTATTCAATTCCACAATCGAGGCCGACGGATTGAAATTACCACATTCTCAGATCCAGGATTTGACAGTTACTGGAGCGGTAATACAACAGATATTTGTCCAGTGGGCGCATTGACAACGGCCGATTTTCGTTTTGGCGCACGTCCTTGGGAACTGACGCCAGTCTCCACCATTTCAGTACACAGCCCGGCGGGGAATAATATGACATTCAGCACCCGCCGCGAAGCTGTTTCCGGTGGCCGGACGGTCATCAAGCGGGTGATGCCGCGCCAGAACGAGGCTGTGAATGAAATTTGGATTCCAGACCGCGACCGCTTTGTACACCATTTTGCTGATGCGCCAGACCGGTTAACAACCCCGCTTATTCGCAAAAATGGCCGGCTGGTTGAGGCCACGTGGGAAGAGGCGTTAGACCTTGTGGCAGGCAAACTCCAGCAGCATAAAAGTGCAGTTGCCGGCTTGAGTGGTGATCGGCTTGGTAATGAAGATTTGTTTATGTTCCAACGGCTGTTCCGTGAAGGCTTGAAATCTAACAATATTGATTTGGCTGACAAACGGCTGGCCGGTGGTGATGTGGTTGCTCAGGTGGGTATTGCCAGTGGCAGTAATTTGAAAGAACTGGGCGCAGGTGATGCCATCTTGGTAGTGGCTTCTGATTTGCATGAGGAAGTGCCTGTTTGGTGGCTGCGTGTGAAGCAGGCCGCTGAACGTGGCGCGTCTGTTGTGGTGATGAATGTGCGCCCGACCCGGTTGGATAAGTATGCCAAACATGTGATTCATTATGGTGCAGGGAAAGGGTTAACGGCCGTTCATCAACTGCTTAACCTCGCCAAAGTGGAAACAGAAACGGCCGATTCTGACATTGCCGCCGCCGCAGCCACATTAATGCAGGCCAACAACCTGGTCGCTTTTTATGGTTACGAAGGCTTGACATACGGCGAAACAGATACATTGGCCAGAATGTTGGCGAACTTGCTGCTCATCAAAAATGGTGAAAACAGCCACGTTGGTCGTGTCAACAATGGGCTGATTCCTGTTTGGCCGCACAACAACACACAAGGCGCCTGGGACATGGGCGTTCATCCGGCATTCGCACCCGGTTACAAACCTGTGCAAAACCCCGGTTGGGATGCGGAACGCATTTTTGCAGAAGCAGCCACTGGCAGCTTGCAGGCTTTGTATGTTGTGGGAACAGACCCCATTGGCGATGGCAAAATGACCGATCGCGGTCAGGTGGCATTTTTGGTTGTGCAAGAGCTGTTTATGACAGAAACGGCCGCACAGGCAGATGTTGTCTTGCCTGCTCAAAGCTGGGCAGAACGCGACGGTACATTTACCAGCGGCGAGCGCCGGGTGCAGCGTTACTTCCCGGCCATCCCACCGGTTGGTCAAAGCCGTCCGGATTGGCAAATCTTGTCCCAAATTGGCGAACGGGTAGGTTTGGGCAAACCGGCTTACGCAGCCAGCTTACTCTTCCGCGATGTGGCTAAAGCTGCTGCACCATATAAAAAGATGACTTACCGCACATTGGCTAAAGTTGAAAAACAGTGGCCCGATGTGGGCGGTGAAGATTTGTACTACGGCGGTAATGCGTATACCAATAAAACTGGTTTGGGTGAACAGTGGGCTGTTTTGGCAGAAGAGAAGGAACTTTCTGCTTTTGAACTGCCTGAAGTTACCGAAACGGCCGTTGATGGGCTGGCTTGTGTGCGTGTGGCGGCTCAATATACGCCGGGTACGCTTAACAGCAAGTCAAAGGTGATTGCGCCTCGTTTGGCGCAGCCTACACTGCTGCTTAATCCGGCAGATGCGGGTGATTTGGTTGATGGGGAGCAGGTTTTGGTGTCGGTTGCTGGCCGTGAACTGGAAACGGCCGTGAAACTCACCAATGCTGCACCCGCTGGCGTGGCATTGCTTAGAGGTGTACCTTTTGCAGCCGGTGTTTCGGCTGTGAAAATCACAAAATTAGTGGCGGCGATGGCTGATTAGGTGAAAACGGGAAAGTAATTTGAATTAAACAGACAATAGTTATCCCGTTTTTACCAAGTAAACGACAAAGTAACGGCCGTCACCCTAAAAAAACGAGAGAAAGAGGAATTCCAAATGACACCTGGTCAAATAGCCCTACGAGCACTCATCGTAGGATTCATCCTATCCTTTGCTGTCATTACAGGATTTGCCTACACAACCCTCCTGGAACGCAAACTCCTGGCAAGATTACAAGCACGTATCGGCCCAAACAGAGCCGGGTATATCCCCATCCCCACACGCAGCGGCAAAGAGCGCAGACTGCTAGGTGGCTTCCTGCAGCCAGCAGCTGATGCCGTTAAATTGTTTTTCAAACAAGACCCAACCCCGCGAATGGTTGATACCTTTGTGTTCAACCTGGCTCCGGCATTAGCCGTCATTCCTGCCATCCTCATCCTGGCTGTCATTCCTTGGGCGCCCAAAATGACCATTTTCGGCACAG
Organism: uncultured Ardenticatenaceae bacterium; assembly: GCA_964600035.1. Lineage (GTDB taxonomy): Bacteria > Chloroflexota > Anaerolineae > Promineifilales > Promineifilaceae > CAZRIB01. The sequence goes on from CAZRIB010000028.1 coordinate 9,683, forward strand.
AATTCACCCCCTATTTTGCCATTGCCCCAGGTATCAACGTCGCAGTTCTATTTATTTTGGCCATTACGTCCATTGGTGTGTATGGCATCGTGTTGGCCGGATGGTCATCCAACAGCAAATACGCCGTCTTAGGTGGCATTCGTGCCTCTGCGCAAATGATCAGCTATGAATTGGCACTTGGGTTAACAGTACTCGTCCCCGTCATGCTGGCCAATTCAATGGATTTGGGAGACATCGTTGCTGCCCAAAAAGATGTTTGGTACATCTTTTTACAGCCAATTGCGGCCGTTATCTTCTTCATTGGCATTTTGGCCGAGCTGCAGCGCGCCCCATTTGACCTGTTAGAAGCGGAACAAGAATTATCAGCCGGTTACATCGTAGAATATGCCGGTATGCGCTTTGGCATGTTTTTCATGGCCGAATACATGAAAATGATTTCGTTCAGTGCCATTTTTGCCACATTTTTCCTGGGGGGCTATCGCGGTCCCTTTATAGACCAGGTTCCGGCACTCGGATTCCTGTACATTACCATCAAGATATTTTTCGGCTTGTTCATGATGATTTGGATTCGGGCATCACTGCCTCGCTTCCGTTATGATCAGCTTATGCAATTTGGCTGGAAGCGACTGCTGCCCATTGCCGTGTTTAACTTTATCATTTTGGGTGTATTCATTGTGCTTCAAGAAGAAGGGGCATTTCAACCCATTATCGAGGCGTTGCGAAATTTACTGGGCTTTTAATCAGCTAACTTCCCGGTAGACTCAAACGGTTCTTGAGGAGCAATTATGTTTGGTGAAATCATAAAAGGGATGTATACCACCCTTAAACACTTGTTTATACCGCCTGTGACCATTCAATATCCAGAAGTGAAACGGCCGCCCCGTAATCGCTTCAAAGGGCGACACGAACTCAAGCGGTATGAAAACGGGCTGGAGCGGTGTATTGGCTGTTCATTATGTGCTGCCGCCTGTCCGGCCGATGCTATTTTTGTTGAAGCGGCAGAAAACACCGACGAAGAAAGATACTCTCCCGGTGAACGATATGCCCGGACATACGAAATAAACATGCTGCGCTGCATCTTTTGCGGATACTGCGAAGATGCGTGTCCAACCCAGGCCATCGTTTTAGAGAAAAATTACGAACTAAGCTTTGCAGATCGTGCAAGCGCAATCTACACCAAAGAAATGTTACTGGTAGACATTCCAATTGGTGCAGAGGGCACACCAAGAAAAGTGGAACCTGGGAAATATAATCGACCAATTCCAGACATGGAAAATCCGAAATAGTCATTGTTTTTATAAGAAAGAAATCAGGGTAGAGGCGACTTTATGGGAAGTCCGATTCTCTTTTTACTATTAGCTATAATTGCAATTGGGGCCGCTTTGGGCATGCTTCTAAGCAGAAATGCAGTCCACAGCGCGCTGTTCTTGGTGCTTAATTTCGCCACAATTGCCGTTTTATACATTTTGCTCAACGCGCCGTTCATTGCCATGGTGCAAATCACAGTTTACGCCGGGGCAATTATGGTGTTGTTCCTGTTTGTGATTATGCTTTTAGGGGCAGAAAAGTTGGGTGGCGTTGCTAATGCCGCATCTTGGCAGCGTAACTTGGCGTTGGTTTTGGGTTCTGCGCTTCTGGTAATTTTCCTTGTTGTTTTAGCACAAGGTGGCTCGGCCAGTGGTAACGCAGCAACATTGATAGATTCAAGTCCCCAAGCCCTTGGACTGAAATTATTCGAGAGTTACTTGTTCCCATTCGAAGTGACAGGTGTTTTGCTGCTGGCATCTTTGATTGGTGTTGTGGTTTTGGGACGATCAAAAAAGGGAGGAGAAGATGCCTAGCGCAGTGTCGATTGATTGGTATGTCGGGCTGAGCGTCATTCTCTTTACGATTGGCGCTATGGGTGTTTTGCTTCGTCGTAATGCCATTATTATTTTCATGTCCGTAGAAATGATGTTGAATTCTGCAAATTTGGCATTTGTCGCATTTGCACGTCATTTAGGCGATTTGAACGGGCAGGTTTTGGTGTTTTTTGTCATTACTGTAGCGGCCGCTGAGGTTGCTGTTGGTCTGGCGCTAATTGTGACGATCTTTAAGACGAAGCATAGCATCAGTATTGACGATATTAATTTGATGAAGGGATAAGGAGGACAATAACCAGTAACCAGTTTTTGGTTACGACGTTATTAGTTATTATGAATGCTTATGGATTAGCTCCCTTTCTCATAATTTTTCCGCTGATTGGTGTGCTGTTTAATGGCCTGGTTGGACGCCGTTTTGTGGCAGCAAATCGATCAACTGGCGAGAAATGGTCAGGGTGGTTTGGTAGTGTCATGGCGCTGCTGTCGTTTGGCACGGCCGTACTCCTGTTTTTCACACTCATTTCTAACGATTTTCATGCCCAGGTTGTTACCCTTTTTGACTGGATTCACATACCGGGCATTAACTTCTACATACCCTGGGCATTTCAGATTGACACCTTGTCTGTCACCATGATGCTGGTTGTCACTGGCGTGGGGTCACTTATCCACATTTACGCCATTGGCTACATGCATGGCGACCCCAACTTCTCCCGCTTCTTTACCTATCTCAACCTGTTTCTCTTTTTTATGCTCATCCTGGTGTCAGGTAACAATTACCTGATGCTGTTTGTCGGTTGGGAAGGTGTCGGTTTGTGTTCATTCCTGCTCATTGGCTTTTGGTTTGATAGAAGCGATGCCAATGGACAGCCAATGAATGCCAATGCTGCTCGCAAAGCCTTTGTCGCCAACCGTGTCGGCGATTTTGCCATGATTCTGGCAATGATTTTGACTTTCTGGACATTTGGCTCATTAGAATTTCAACCTGTGTTTGCCAGTGCGTTGGAAATGTTTGAAAGCGGACACATGGTAGAGTTTGGGGTGGCCGGATTTGCATTCCAGGCAACATTGGGTGGCGTTCTGACAGCAATTACCGGCTTGTTCCTGATGGGGGCAACGGGTAAATCGGCGCAAATTCCATTGTATGTGTGGCTGCCAGACGCAATGGCTGGCCCGACGCCTGTTTCGGCTCTTATCCATGCCGCTACAATGGTAACATCGGGTATTTATCTCATTGTCCGGTCTAACGTGTTATTTGAAATTGTACGAGCCAGTCATGCGGTTATACCTGTGTTGAATATTTCTTCACCTGATTTGGTAGCTGTGACTGGTGCAGCAACCGCTTTGTTTGCCGGTCTCATTGCCTTCACCCAGTTTGACATTAAAAAAGTGTTGGCTTACTCCACTGTCAGTCAATTGGGTTTTATGATTGCGGCCGTTGGAATGGGTGCTTATGTGGCTGGTATGTTCCACCTGATTACCCATGCTTTCTTTAAGGCGCTGCTCTTCCTTGGTTCTGGCTCTGTGATTCATGGCATGGAGCATGGGCATCACCACCTGGCACACGGCGGCGATGACCACCATGACGATTTTGACCCGCAGGATATGCGGACAATGGGCGGGCTGCGTCACAAAATGCCGACAACTTTTGCGGTGTATATGATTGGCGCACTGGCATTGTCTGGTATTGTGCCGCTGGCCGGTTTTTGGTCGAAGGATGAGATTTTGGCACATGCCAGTGCGAACAATGGCGCTGTCTTTACTGTTGTTTCGGTGCTTTTGACGTTGGCTGCTATTTGTACTGCTTTCTATATGGGGCGGCAGTTGAAGATGACTTTCTTTGGCAAACCACGCCATGCAGCTGCGGAACATGCGGAAGAAAGCTCGCCGTTGATGACACGGCCGTTAATTGTCCTCGCCGTTCTCGCCGTGTTAGGCGGCTTACTAAACTTCCCCTTCTTCAGCCAGGCAGCATATAAAGCAGCCGAAGAAGCTCACAACTTTGGCATCAACCTGGCACTGGAGCATTGGCTGGAACATTCCATTCCATCCTTTGAACTGACAGCAGAAGGCATATTACACATGCCTCATACGCCCACATATATACAGTGGAACGTAGCTATACTCTCCACCATATTGGCAGTTGCAGCCCTGCTAGGGGCAATGCTGGGGGTATACCGCAACCGTTGGCAAAGCGCCGACGAACGCGATCCCCTGCAAGCAACACCCATTTGGTGGATGTCCGTTTTACCACTCAACACGCTGTATATGAAAGGCTTTGTCCCACTCTTCAACCGGTTCGCCGACTTTGCCGGTTACAAAGTAGATTGGGACTTCTGGCACAACTTTGTCCATGAACGGTTAATACGAGATACCTACATCTGGCTGTCAACCGTATTTGCCGACATCATGGATGCTCAAGGTGTAGATGGTCTGGTAAATGGGGCCGGCAAAGCAACCCGTGCCCTTGCCAACGTAATCCGCAAATCTCAAACGGGCTATGTACGCAACTACGCCCTCAGCGTTTTCCTGGGGACAGTTGCCTTGCTCGTTTACTTTATCTTTTTGACGAATTAACCAACAAAGGAGGGAGGAGACGCTTTATAAAGCCTATCTCCTCTAAAAGCTGGAGCGAAAATGTTATCACTCGTCACATTTTTTCCACTTATAGGCGTCCTCATCATGCTGCTCATGCGCAATCGTGAGGACAAAGTATACAAACAGATAGCAGTTGCCACATCCATCGTTGTTTTTGTCCTGACCCTTGTGGTTTTGGGCATGTACGACACGTCCGTAGCTGGCCTACAGTTAGAAGAAAAATTGGACTGGATTCCTGCCTGGGGCATTAGCTATTACCTGGGTATTGACGGCATCAGCATTCTCATGGTGCTGCTGACCAGCTTCATTTCCATGCTGGCTGTGGCGGCTTCCTGGAGTGCGATTGAAACCCAGGTGCGCCAGTATTACATTTTCATGCTGCTGCTGGAAACAGGCATGATGGGTGTATTTTTGGCACAGGATTTGTTCCTGTTCTACATTTTCTGGGAATTCACCCTTGTCCCTATGTACTTCCTTATCGGAATTTGGGGTGGAAAAGAACGGGTTTATGCCGCTATTAAATTCTTCCTCTATACAATGGCAGGCTCCCTTCTCATGCTGCTGGGCATCCTGTACATGGGCATTACCAATGGCACATTCTCCGTACCAGACTTGATTGCCGGACGCGAATTATTTGCCGATGTGCAAAACTTGCTGTTTATCGGCTTTGCCATTGCGTTTGCCATTAAAGTGCCGATTTTCCCGTTCCACTCCTGGCTGCCGGATGCCCACACCCAGGCGCCAACGGCCGGTTCGATTATTCTGGCCGGTGTGCTGCTAAAAATGGGGACTTACGGCTTCTTGCGCTTCAACTTGCCGCTTTTCCCGGAGGCAAGTGTGAAGTACGCGCCATTTATTGCGGTGCTGGCGATTATTGGCATTATTTACGGCGCAATTGTCTCTTTTGCCCAAAAAGATGTGAAGAAACTGGTGGCTTACTCCAGTATTAGCCACTTGGGCTTTGTGATGCTGGGTATTTTCTCTTTGAATGAGGCTGGTATTTCTGGCGCGATTTTGCAAGGGGTGAATCATGGCATCAGCTCCGGCGCATTGTTCTTCATTGTGGGTATTATTTATGAACAGCGCCATACCCGTGAAATTTCAGAATTTGGCGGCTTGTGGAAGGTGATGCCTGTTTATGCTGCAACATCGTTGATTATTACACTGTCCAGCATGGGTTTGCCCGGCTTGAATGGCTTTGTGGGTGAGTTCACCATTTTGCTTGGCTCAATGGGGGCTACACAATCATTGGGGGCAAATGCCTGGATTTATACCGCTTTTGCGACAACGGGTGTGATTTTGGCGGCTGTTTACTTGTTGTGGATGTTCCAACGGGTCTTTATGGGGCCGTTGGATAACCCCAAGAACGAGAAATTGCGCGACTTGAATCCGCGTGAGCTGGCGATTATGTTGGCTTTCCTCCTGTTTGTGATTTGGATTGGTGTTGCGCCATCTGGTTACTTTAATTTGATGCATTCTTCAGTGGGTGAATTGGTTGCCAGTGTTGGCACAATGCTGGTTGCCGGACATTAATGTTTGGTTGATTTTGTGATAATTTTTGGGGCGTGGTTGCCATTTTGGCTGCCACGCCTTTTTGTTTTGTAAACGTTCAGGCAGTTCAGGCAGGGATGCCGTGGTTTTGGAGGATGTGGTTCGTGCAAGGTGATGTGGTTTCTTTTGTGCATTTGAGTGACACCCATATTGGGCCGACGAAGGCGTTTGCCCGGCATGGGTTTTTGTCTTATCCGGCGCTGGAGAGAGTGGTCACGGCCGTTAACGCTTTACCCGTCAAGCCCGATTTCATTATTCACACAGGAGATGTGGCAACAGACCCAGACCCGGCTGCATACCAGCTTGCCGCCGGCGTGCTGGCAAAATTGCACGTGCCGGTCTATTTTGTCAATGGCAACCATGACGATGCCGGCATGATACGTAAATTTTTACCAATGGGGCCAAAGGTGGATTGGTTTCCCGGAGAAACAACATTGGCATATCACTTTGATGTGGGTGGATACCGGTTTGTGGTGTTGGATGGCAAGGGGCCAATCGAACTTGACCCGGCCGGGTTGATTTCTGAAGCGCAGATTGCCCGGCTGCGCCATGAGTGTGCCGAAGGGGGTATGCCGCTGGTTGTGTTTGTCCATTTTCCGCTTTTGCCTATGTACTCAACGTGGTTTGATGAAAATATGCTGGTGGTAAACGGCCGTTCCGTGCATGAAGTGCTGCGTACAGCCCAGAGACGCTTGCGGGGTGTCTTTTTAGGCCACATCCACCAATCCATGCAGACAGCGCGCGACGGGGTGGTGTACACGGCCGTTCCCTCCACGTTTGCCCAATTCATTGCCTGGCCACAGGCACAAGCCCCTGCCGAAAATCCGGCTTACCCGCCCGGCTTTAACCTGGTGCACTTGCTGCCGGAACAAACCATTGTGCAGCAGCATGTGGTGAATAGGTAAGGT